>JBPCVE010000368.1:0-6412 GCA_051010795.1 Rubripirellula sp. | reverse complement strand
AGTAACCCGGCCGCAGTAACCCGGCCGCAGTAACCCGGCCGCAGTAACCCGGCCGCAGTAACCCGGCCGCAGTAACCCGGCCGCAGTAACCCGGCCGCAGTAACCCCCCATGCAGCAGTTCAACCGTAGCGGCGAAATGCCTCGGCCGACTTCAGTTTTTCCGCCTTGATCCTTCCTCCGGACAACTTTTCCCCATCTGGATCTACATAGACTCGCCCAGAACGTTTGATCTTGGGATCAACATTCAACACATGAATATTGAAAATGAATCCTGGACCACTGGTCGCCTTGAACCAATGCACATTGTCCTTGTGGTCAGACACGGTCGAGTAGTCCCCCCGGCCGAATCGTTGGTCAATGGTCGGTTTGATAATCATATGATCATCTGTCTCATCAAGTCGATCATAATGCTTGCCCTCGAAATCACCCTGAAGGATCAGGAAAGAAGTTGCCATGTTGTTGTGACCATGAGGCACCACAGACCTTCCCTTCTGCAGGGCAAACATCTGGTGTCCAAAAACAAGATCCGTGGGAAGTCCCTCCACTTTGGGAAAAGTCGCTCGAAACGACTTTTCACCCCGTTCTCGAAACTCGACCGTCTGGATCAGCTTCTCAAAATCAACAAACGACAGAAATTCAGCGACGTTAACCTGAGAGAATAGCTGCTCGACTTGCTTCTGCCATGCAAGCTGTTTGAGCTTTGCTCCCTTCAATTCAACGCTCATCTGGTTCACATCGGCCAACCACTTGGCTGCAATCGGCTTGACATTGTCTGCCAGCGCTCCAGATGACAGCACTGTTTCCAGCATGGAATAAGTGAGCAGCGACCCGAGCACCTGCTTTCCAAAACCACGGCGGTCGTCAGCTTTTTGTTCCTGCATGGTGATCTCGATTTCAGACGGCTGGAGAAAGGAAACAGATAATGGAAACCTGCGTACATCGCGTTCGCTGTCCATATTATAAATGAAAACGAGATGCAGTTCACCAATACCAAAAAAGCCTGCCGATGCTATTTATTTCACGCAATGCCGCTCCCTCCCAGAGATGAGCAAATTCTCGATCAACAGCGTAATGTGACCATAAACCACAGCATTCGGATGTGGCTAGAAAATCCGTCTCGACATGGCCACCTCCATGAGCACCTAGTTGTGTTTTGCAGCACTGAATTGAAGCAAGCTGTCCCCATGTGAAAAGAGTGCAAAATCCGCAGGACGCAAGCTCATGCGAAGCGGGTTGCAGCAAAAAGGCAGGAAGCGTGGTCGAGCACGCAGACCGCCGTGAATTGAAGGGCAGGTTACGCTAGAATAGGAGGGACGGCTCAACGGTGCGACGCACGCATACCTTCGGGATGCGGACATGCAGCCTGAAAGCCGCAAAGACTCACCTCGTTCCCACCATGCCAAGTGCCGTCATGCGTTCTTCCTTCGCCTTGTTTTTCATCATCGCGATCATCGGCTCGGCAAGTGCTGCCGAGGTCATCAATTTCAATCGCGACATCAAACCGATTCTGTCAGACAAGTGCTATGCATGCCACGGTCCTGACGAAGGGCAACGTCAGGGTGGCAGCGGCGACGGTCTTCGATTTGATATTGAAGCCATAGCAAAATCTGACCTTGGCGGGTATTCACCGATTGTCCCTGGCAAGATCGAGGACAGCGAACTTGTGCAACGCATCCTGTCGGATGATCCCGACGAAGTGATGCCGCCCCCCGAGCACAACAAAAATCTTACATCAACAGAAATACAGCTACTGCAGGATTGGATTTCTCAGGGTGCACAGTGGTCAGGACACTGGGCATATGAACCGCTGAGCAGTTCCGTGGAACGCACTGGTAACTGGATTGATAAGCTGGTGCAGGCAAAACTCGCTTCCGACGGGATGACTGCCTCAGCGAAAGCAAGAGACCATATTCTAGGGCGTCGCGTGTTCTTCGATGTTGTCGGTCTGCCGCCTTCTCAGGAAGAACTCGACACGTTTCTCAATGACACCTCGCAAGAGGCATGGTCGCATCAGGTTGATCGACTGCTGGCATCGTCTCATTACGGAGAACGGATGGCCATTTACTGGCTCGACTTGGTGCGGTACGCCGACACCGTCGGCTACCACGGTGATCAGGATGTCAGTGTCTCTCCTTACCGCGACTACGTCATTGACGCATTCAATTCCAACATGCCGTTCGACCAGTTCACGCGAGAGCAATTGGCTGGAGACCTGCTCGCTAACCCCACACAATCCCAGCTGATCGCCTCGGGCTACAACAAACTGGGAATGATGTCCGCCGAGGGTGGTGCTCAACCCAAGGAGTATCTGACCAAGTATGCATCGGATCGAGTCCGCACCGCCTCAACCGTCTGGCTTGGCTCAACGTTGGGCTGTGCGGAATGCCACAACCACAAATTTGATCCATTCACGCAGAAAGACTTTTATCAGTTTGCCTCATTCTTTGCTGACATCAAAGAACGCGGACTTTACGCAGGGGCCAATCGGGACGGAGCGTGGGGGCCCACAGTCAAAGTTGCCGATGAAGAACTGGCCGGACTGCTCGAAGCAATCGACAGACGCATGACTGAACTGCAAGACACCTACGAATCCACCGATGTCAGTCAACCGTTTGAACAGTGGGTCACTGACCAGGAGACGTCGAACGCAAACTGGAAGCCAATCGCCCCCTCAGCCCTGGCGGCATTGCATGAAACCAAACTGGCTGTCCAAGAAGATCACTCAGTACTTGCATCCGGCCCGGGTCACGAAACAAATACCTACAGCGTGACGTTGAAAGATCAGACCGACAAATTAACCGGCATTCGGATTGAGGCCCTGCCTCATGACTCGCTGCCCAAAAAGGGTCCCGGCCGCGCGGGAAATGGAAATTTTGTGATCAGCGAGGTCAAAGTGCACACGGTCGACGCCGAGGGTAAACGGACCCCGCTCAAACTTGTGAACGCGAAAGCATCTTTCGAACAGGCAGATGGCAACAGCAATCCTTACAAAGGCTGGAAGGCCATCGCAGCAATCGATGGTGATAGTAAAGGTGCAACGTGGGGTTGGGCTGTCATGCCACAAGCCGGAAAATCCAATTCGTGGATCGCTGAACTTGAAACTCCCCTGCAACCAGAATCCCCCACCACACTCGTCGTCGAGATCGACCAGAACCACACCAACGTGGGACACACGCTGGGCTGCTTTCGACTATCTGTCACCAACGGCAAGGTCGCGTTGGATCCCAAACTGGAACTTCCAGCCGAAATTCAAGCGATTCTCGCAATCGATGCTGATCAACGTAGCGATGAGCAGTTGGCGAAACTACTTGCCCATTACCGTACAATCAGCCCACAACTTGCCGATATCCGCACCAAGATTGAAACCACCAAAAAAGAGCGAACCACCACAGAAAACGCTCATACCCGTAGCACCTTGATCACACAAACCGTCGCACCACGTGAAATGCGTGTACTGCCACGCGGTAACTGGATGGACATGAGCGGAGAAATCGTCACTCCTAATGTGCCCCATTTTCTTCCTTCGATAGACGCCAAGGAGGAACGCATCAATCGCTTGGACCTTGCGAACTGGCTGACCGCGAAAAACAACCCGCTCACGGCGAGGGTGTTTGTCAATCGTCTCTGGAAACTGTTCTTCGGAACAGGCCTCAGCAAAGTCCTTGACGACATTGGGTCACAGGGCGAGTATCCTTCACACCCCGAACTGCTCGATGCGCTTGCACAAGAGTTCATCGATAGCGGCTGGAACATCAAGCATATGGTTCGCCTGATCGTCACGTCGCAGACCTATCAACAGTCTTCGTTGCCACGTGCAGAGTTGGCCGATACAGATCCCTTCAACCGACGGCTTGCCAAGCAGTCACGCTACCGTTTGGACGCAGAATTGATCCGAGATAACGCACTTGCCGTGAGCGGTCTACTGGTAGATGAAATCGGGGGGCGAAGCGTGAAACCGTATCAACCCGCAGGTCTGTTGAGACACTTGAATTTTCCCCGACGTACCTACAAGCAGGACACTGGCAATGAACAGTATCGCCGTGGTGTGTATACCCACTGGCAGCGACAGTTCCTGCATCCTGCGATGAAGTCATTTGACGCACCTGCACGCGAAGAATGCACGGCTGAGCGTCCGCGATCCAACACACCGCTGGCGGCCTTGGTCCTGCTCAATGATCCTTCCTATGTTGAAGCTGCCAGAGTATTTGCAGAGCAACTGTTGAGCAGTGACCTGAAAACCGACGAAGCACGAATCACCCAAGCGATACGGCAGGCATTGAGCCGCGAGCCGAATGAGCAGGAAATCAAAATCCTGATATCACTGACACAACAGCAGCGAAGCCATTACCAAGCTCACCCCGAGGCAGCAAAAGAATTGATCGCTGTGGGATTGGCTCCTGTGAATGATTCACTTGACCCCGTTGAAACAGCCGCATTGCTGTCGGCGACACGGGCCATCATGAACATGCACGAATTCATCACACGTAACTGACTCACCATTCACTTTTCAGCCACTGCTGGATTCATTGAAATGAAAAATTCTCTCGCCAGTCACCTTTGTCGGCGCACCTTTCTCCGCCAGGGCTCTTATGGAATCGGTGCCGCGGCATTGGCGGCAATGCTGGATCCCAACCAGGCTTCCAGTACTGAGGCAGACATTGAGGTCCCTGAGTGGAACGGGATTTATCCTGTCAAAAAAGGGGCAGCACGCATCAAACGGGTGATTCACTTGTGCATGGCCGGGGGGCCATCCCATCTGGAAACGCTTGATCCCAAACCCGAGTTGGGAAAGATGGATGGAAAGCCGATGCCCAAGTCTTACACCGAAGGCAAGCAAATCGCGCAACTGCAGGGTCAGGCAAACAATTTGAAATGCCTGGGACCACAACACGAGTTCAAACGTTTTGGCAAATCGGGTCTCGAGATCAGTTCCATCCTGCCTGAAATCGGATCCATTGCTGACGACATCTGCGTTATCCGTTCGATGCAAACGGATCAGATCAATCACGATCCAGCGCACACGCTGATGAACACGGGCACTTCGATCCCCGGACGTCCTTCCATGGGCTCATGGTTGCTATACGGTCTGGGAAGTGAATGTGATAACCTGCCGGGCTACGTGGTTTTGACCTCGGTGGGCGGTGGCCAGTCGCAGCCAATCGCAGCCCGCCAGTGGCATAGTGGCTTCTTGCCAAGTCGTTTTCAGGGAGTCGAGTTCCGGTCCCAGGGTGACCCTGTCCTGTATGTGAACAGTCCCAAAGGTGTCGACCTGAAAAGCCAACGCGAAGTAATTCGTGCCGTTCAATCGCTCAATGACGTCGGCAATGCGACGTATCAGGATCCCGAAATTGCAACGCGAATTGCACAGTATGAACTCGCGTTCAAAATGCAGACATCAACTCCGGAATTGATGGACCTGTCCAATGAGCCGCAGCACATCCTTGACCTTTATGGCACCAAGGGTGGAGATGGCTCATTCGCGTCCAACTGCCTGCTGGCGAGACGACTTGCTGAGCGTGGAGTTCGCTTCATCCAACTTTACCATCGTGGCTGGGATCACCACGGTGGCATCAAAGGTGGTGCTCAGACGACCGCCAAATTCGTTGACAAAGGAACCGCTGCTCTGGTCAAGGATCTGAAGCAACGGGGAATGCTCGACGAAACTTTGATCATCTGGGGCGGAGAATTTGGACGTACACCCATGGCCCAAGGCTCGGGGCGTGACCATCACATCATGGGCTTCTCCTGCTGGATGGCCGGTGGCGGAATCAAGCCTGGTTTTTCATGGGGAGCAACAGATGAGCTCGGCTACAGTGCCGTGGAAAACAAAGTCCACGTGAACGACTTGCACGCAACCATGCTGCATATGTTCGGAATCGACCACAAACGCTTAACCTATCGATTCCAAGGACGAGACTTCCGACTCACCGATGTTCACGGGAACGTCGTCAAAGAGATCCTGACCTGACACCGCGACCCGATAGAATTGGAAACGGCCGAAGCATTCGACAAAGCTGTGACTTTCAACTGAAAGCCGCAGTCGTCACGGCAGAATCATCGGGACGGATTGATCCAAGGTCAGCGACTTACGTTGTCCAGAGCCGACGTCAGCTTCGTTTCCCAAATCTTGCGTCGCATCCTTGGCGAACGCCCGCATTTTGGCCATTACCTGCGGATGACTCGATGAAACATCAAACCGCTCTTTCAGATCCGTTTCGAGATCAATCAGCTTTCCTGCTCGCCCCTTGCTCTTGAATGTCGCATCGTTCCATCGTGGGAAGGTGCTGGCCAACGGCAGATGCCATTTCCAATTCCCCCAACGAATCGCCTGCAACTGCCGGCGTCGGTAGTAATAAAAGACTTCATGCGGGGACCGCACTCCTGACTCACCTCGCAATAGACTGGAAATGTC
>JBPCVE010000367.1:0-18442 GCA_051010795.1 Rubripirellula sp. | reverse complement strand
GCGTGTACTCGTCGATCACCACCAGCAACCGAAGTTGACGACCATACTCGGTCCGATCTGTCACAAAGTCGTAAGACCACACATGATTCTTTTAGCGGGCACGGTGACGCACGCAACCGTTCTCACTGCCGCCAGGAAAGCGTCGCTTGCGATGTTGTTTTCGTGGGACTTGCATATGCTCTCGCTTCCAAAGTCGATGGACTCGTTTCTCGTTCACCGTCCAACCTCGCTGGGTTAACAACCGATAAATACGGCCAGATCCGAAGCGAGGACGTTGACGAGCCAGTAAACGCATCTCACGCAGTAGACGCGGTTCATCGTCCACCCGACGCGACTGATATCGCTGGGTGTTGCGTGGTTGACCCAGAACGCGGCAGGCACGACGTTCCGAGATCCTTTCTCGCCCCAAACGGTTGCGCACGGCGGATACCGTGCGTCGGCGACGTTCAGGGTTTACCAGTTTCCATTGGCAGCCTCCTTGAGAATCTCCATATCGAGGGCTTGCTCGGCGACCATCTTCTTCAGCCTTGCGTTCTCTTTCTCCAAGGCTTTCAGCTGCTTGGCCATCTCTGGTTTCATGCCACCGTACGTCTGACGCCAGCGATAATACGTCTGTTCGGTGACTTCTAGCAACTTGCAAATTTCGGGCACCTTCTTGCCCTTACCAAGTCCACGTCGGCTTTAGGAAGTTTGGCAACGATCTGATCCACTGTGTGACGTTTCTGAGGCATTCTGAATGTCTTTTCCGGGCGGTTCGCCCGAGCAAGATTCTCTCACTCACAATGGTGCAATTCTATGGGGGGAGGTCAACATGAGTCACGCGTAGGCAATTCGTGGGAAAAGAATCAAAGAAACGTAAGCGTTTAAGCTTACTTGCCTCCTACATAAGCTCTGACCGTCACGACCGAAACTTTCTACCCGTCTGTTAAAGTCTCAATCTGACGTTTACTCAAATTAAGCGAGTACATTGCCTAAACGGAGTGCAGCCCTCAAGGACTGAGCTTGAAGCACCCGGCAGGATCCGCCGAACAAATGACTACAACAGCAGCATAGCATCGCCATAGCTATAGAACCGATACTCTTGCTCAATCGCCTTTTGATAAGCCTCCAGGGCCAGATCGCGCGTCGCAAATGCACTGACCAAGACAAGCAGCGAACTGCGTGGCAAGTGAAAATTCGTCATCAGCCCGTCAATCGCCTGAAATTGAAAGGGCGGTCGAATGAAAATATCAGTCTCACCCTGCCAGGCGTTCAGTCCCTGTCCCGCCCCGGCAGCAGACTCCAACACCCGCACCGTTGTGGTACCCACGGCGATGCAGCGTCCACCGTCTTGACGTCGCTCATTGATTGAGCTGCAGGTCGCTTCATCCAAGCTGCCCCATTCTTCATGCATTTTATGATCGTCGAGCTGCTCCACTTGAATCGGGCGAAAAGTGCCAATCCCGACATGAAGCGTGACCTCACCTATATAGACGCCCAACCGCTTTACACGCTCTAGCAAGGCATCAGTAAAATGCAATCCCGCCGTGGGGGCTGCAACACTACCGCGATGTTTTGCAAACACCGTCTGATAATGTTCAATGTCCGCGTCCACCATTTGTCCGTCCCTGATATACGGTGGTAGCGGAATCCTGCCGTACCGATCAAGCCAATCAGCGGGCACGATGAGCTCTTTTTCAGAGCCGCCCTGCAACGCAACGAATCCATCGGGAAGGTGCGGTTTGACAAGCAGATTGCCACCATCAGTCCGTGCAACGACTTCCAACTCCATCCCATCGCGAGCGTCACGATCCTGAACCGTAATTCGTTCACCAGCCCTAAGCTTGCCCCGAGTCTTGGTAAGCACTTCCCAGACACCTGACTTAGCATCAGCACGCAAAAACAGCCCCTGCCAGCGGCCCCCTGTCTCTTTGCGAAATCCAACCAAACGAGCGGGCATCACGCGACTGTTATTAAACACAACAGCGTCACGTGTATCTAATACGTCAGGCAAATCCCTGACATGCATGTGATCGATGCGGCCAGTCTTACGCTGCACCACCATCAACCGGGAATCACTGCGTGTTGCCATGGGGTCCTGGGCAATCAACTCACGCGGGAGATCATAATCGTACTGCTCAATTTCATTCATTTCAGCATTTTAACGGGCAAGTGCTCCGTTCAGTAACCCGCCCAAAATTCATCTATCCCAGCACCGCCGCCACGCGAGCGTCCCCCCCCTACTTTAAGAACAAAACCCAAGCAGAAAAATCACGGAAGTAAAGCAAGCAGATACAGGCAGGGCGTCAGTATTGAATGCTGAATCCCGCGGAGTTCCCCGTGAGGGGCCGTTCGGTAACCTCCGTCGCTTCAATATTTTCTTTCATCTCCACTTCGATCCTTGCAAGCAGTTGCTTGAGGTCCACCGCGCTACCTTCTACGTCCATCAAAACAGAGCCATCACGCTCATTTCGTACAAAGCCACACAATTTCAACCCCGCGCTTTGCTTTATAGCGTTGAATCGGAATCCCACCCCCTGCACATGTCCCTCATAACGCACCAGATACCGTTGCATTGCAGTCTCCCCAGCCATTAGCGAGCAGGCCTAGCCTTTCTCTATTTATTGACGACGTATCACAACGAAATCCCTAAGCTGCAGTGGCAGCCGCCAGCAACCATGCCGTGGCTGGCCGCGGATCTTGTTTCCAACAACGCGTCAACAGGCATCTGTCGCAACCGTCGGCTGCACACAACCAAACGCTGCGTCGGCAGTTTGAGGCCGGGATTGAGGCCCCAGAATCCCGTCAGATGAGCAGGAAGTCAGCGTCCCTTAGCCTGCAGCAACTTCTTCAGCTTCACTGCCCTGTTCGGCAGCCACGGGCTGAGTGCTTGGTTTTTCAAGTCGTTCCACGACAACAAGGCACATGTCATCGAATGGGGGCGCGTCGCCAATATGATTCCGCACCTCAGTGACGATACGCTCTTTCACAGCTTCGGCATCACCACCTTCTGCGGTCAGCTGACGGACACGTTCAATTCCGAATAACTCGTCGTTGGCGTCCATAGCCTCGTCGATTCCATCGGTATACAGCACCGCCAGATCACCCACATGCATAGGATGCTCAACGGCCTCGTAATCCATACCACTGTCGATCGCAATTGGTAGACCTGACTCTTCTTCACCGGGCTCACAAATCCCCCCATCTTCATGTGCACGAATCACAGGTGCCATGTGACCAGCGTTCACGATCGTAATGCACTCAGAAGCGGGATCGATAACCACTAGCAGGAAGGTGATAAACCTTTCCACCTGCAGACGGCTCATTCGATCATTGAGTTGCACAATCGCCTTGGCCACGTCCGGTTCACGAGCGAGGCAAAATCGTGTTTCGGCAGACAACTTTGCCATGAACATTGCAGCAGCGACTCCGTGTCCGACCACATCCGCGACGACGACACCAATTCGGCCATCCGCCATCTCGATATAATCGAAATAGTCACCACCAATGTGATTCGCAGCCTGATAAAAACTGCTGATCCTGTAGCCTGTTCCCACAGGTTCACAATCTGGCAGGAATGCCTGCTGCACCTCTGTCGCAAGTTTGAGGTCCTGTTGAACCTCTTTCTGTTTCAATGCATCCTCGTGCATACGGGCATTGTTGATCACGATGCCAGCCTGCGCGGCAACTCCGGAAAGAAGATCGGTGTCCTCATCCATGAATTGGCCACCACCCTGAGTCGAATCAATTTGCAATGCACCAAATGCATTGCCATCGGCGTCTTTCAAAGGAGCACAGATCATGGATCGGATGGAGAAATCAGCGATGGACTGGCTGGAGTCAAAACGCTCGTCATCAGAGGCATCGATCGACAGAATAGCCTCTCCCGAAGACATCACTTCACGAATGATGGTACGACTGATTCTTAGTGTTTCCGTTTCATCGCGGGCACCACGGGTCTTTACCCAACGAGGGATGAGATCCCCAGACTCTGTCAACATCACCACAAAACCACGGTCGGCAGAGGGGAAGATCCCAAACAGGCTTTCAAGTACCTTTGGCAAGACATCATCCACCGCCAGTACATTCCCAAGATTGCGATTGATTTGCATCAAAGCCTCGAGCTTTGCCTCGGGCGTCGCCGACATTTTAAGCCCGTCGGCCGAACTACGGTACTCAACCTTGGCACTACCGCTGCCACTCAACTGAGCCGTTTCGTTCTCATCGTACATCATGACACCAAACTTAGTGCCATTACACGCCTCCGCGCCCTTGAACAAGTCAGGAACTTCTTCGTTCTTCAAACCACTATCAAAAACAAATTCAACGTCGCTGATTCGAATTCGATCTCCCTCTTTGAGCATCGCCGATCCCGAAATCAACTGCCCATTGAGAAACGTACCGTTTCGGCTTTGCATGTCCTCCAGGTAATGACCGCTGCCGTCATTAATCACCTTGGCATGCGTACGACTCACTGCACCTGCATCCACCACGATCCCGCAATCGGGATGTCGCCCAATCGTGGTTTCACCGCTGACGAGTTCAAATTTTGACTCATCGCCATTAGATTCCCCGTCGCGACCAGTTGCTAAAAACGCCATAGTTGCACCAAAAACATTCCTCGGAAATTCCAATCCACAGTATAAGTAGCAATCCGTCTAGCCACAACGAAGGGAACGCCTGCCGGTCAATAACAGTCGTTAAATTCAGCGTGTTTGCACGCCATGATACCGACAAAACCCCAAAAGTTTCCCGCAACCCGATGCAAAACAAGCACCGGCCTATTGCCACACCCGTCACAACGGGAACCACTGCACAACATCACGCTATCACACTTGAACCCACATCTTGGTTGACCAAAGTTTCAATGAACCCGGTTCAAAGCCCCAACCTGGTTCACAGGTCGACACTGGGTTTCTGGTCGATAGTGGGTTTCTGGTAGTTGCGAACGCGATCCACAACAAATTGCCCCCTCCATGTTGAGCGTATTGAATCCCCCCAAATCTCAACGTAGGGCGTCATCCGCATCGGGTTGTACAGAACTAAATTCACCGAAATCAATCTCGGTCCGTCTTCCTGCAAATCCCATGGCAACCCCGTATCCTTTGCCATGCTTGCACAAATCAGCCAGCCAGCCCGCAGTCTTTCAACAGCCAGTACACGCTCGCTCGAAATTTCACACATCTCCAAGACTGCTCAATTCGCCGAAAAACCGTCTATATCCTGAGCCGGACTGCATTCCAATGAATGACGGAAGCACCAAGACGAACGTGTTGTTGGGTCTCTCAAGTCAGCAACCTTGCCGCCACGAACGCCGCGAGAGCCTGCCCAAAACGTGTTAATCGTTACAAATGCACCGAAAACCAGCCCTAAGTGGGGCGGCAACACTCCAAAATAATTAATTTACGCCACTGAAAGCCTCTAACGCTTTTTTATCTCACCTTGCTAGATTATCTGACGTAAATTTTTCTAGGAACAGTCTGCTGTTTCGTCGGCAAATGGATACCCGCTCCTAAGCAGAGAAGAATCATGGCTACCGATGGGATGCAAGAAGAACGCATCCACACAGAACTAAGGCGTAAACCCCATTCCAATTCAATCACACACTTGAGTGGTTGCTCCAGCGTGGCCCTCTGGCTAGTCGTGGGCATCGTTGGAACTTACATCCTTTAGGCGTCCTGGTCTGGTTGACTTCGACAACACCAATATCCGCCCTCAGTTAAGGTGCTGTAGTGGGTGTTGGTTGATGCGGTTTGGCGTTGCTCGCTGCCTCGCATTGTGCATTCCTGTCATAGCGGAAAAGCTACACAAGTTCTTGAAACCCTCTGACAGGTCCCAGCACCGGTTCGGCCGCGATGCTGTTTACTGATTCTCCAGTAACGTTGCTCGACTAGAAACTCGTTCAGATCTTTTTTGCCCAAATCTGGTCGCGCCATTGGTGATTCTCCCAACCGTCATCGGTAATCACCTCCCGCACCACGAAATCAGTTTCTGACACCTCGACGTACAGGAACGCCTGCTTGCCACCATGAAAATGGCTACTGTTGTCACCGTTGAAGGCATCCACGTCTGCGCGATTGAACGGCTGACGTTTTGACGTACCATTCCACCCAAAGATGTCACGCCGATGCGTGTGACCAAAGAAGTTGGCAATCACATGAAACGGTGCAACCGTCTCGTAGAACGCTTTAACATCCTGAGGGTGCCACTCCATGTGCAAGAACTTCTCTTTATCTCCCGTATAGGGAACGGAATATCGAGCAAGATCGATGTGTTGAGTGACCACAACGGGGCGATTCGCGTCACCCATCTGCTGCAAATCCTGCTTCAGGAATTGAAGGCTATCCATAGGGTTATAGCGTCGACGCTGCAGGTCAGGTCCTGACTGTCCCACAACGATTCCAAGATTGATGAGGTGCAGGTTTCCCCAGTCCCATGAATAGTGCAATCCATTTGCCGAAACATTCTTGATGCCATCCCGACGTTCATTTCTCCGCCGGATGCCTTTCACCACCAAGGTGTCACCCTGTGGCCCGTCATGATTTCCATAAACCTCGAAGACAGGATACTTCAGAATGCCATCATTCCCATTGAGTCCATAATCTGCTTCGAAAGCTGCAAATTCGGTGGCATGCATGCGTGGATAAACACCCCCTCGCTTGTCAGCGCTATCAACAAGATCCCCTCCATGAACGATGCCTACCAGCTCCGCTACATTCCCTGCCCCGGCTTCCTTAGGAATTCTCTCCCCGCTGAGTCCATTCAGCGTCTCAACTAGCCGACGGCAGATCATCGCCGACTGTGGATCCATTGATTCAGGATTCTGTTTATCAGCAAGGTAGTGAGTGTCCGTGACAAAACAGAAGGCAATATCGGCGGTACCTGAGCCACCCTCAAGAAACGAGGGCAATTCTTCTCCTCGCAGGGTGACAACACTGGCGGTCGCCCCAGCAGCCGACAACAAAGCATTGCGTCTCGAAACTAGATTCGCTCGCCGACCATTCATCTCAACGCCTTTCCTGTTTTCAGAATCACACTCTTCACCACAACTCTATTCTGAGTGAAGTTGAGGATGCCCCACGCCAAGCTCCTCATGCACATCAAGTGTCTAACAGTGACTCACGAGGGCCATCGTTCGCTTACTCTCCGAATCCACTCTCGGGCGATCAGTTCATGCCCTTGGGGCAACGGGTGCACACCATCCCAGATCCAGTGTTCTGGCGAAACCTTGTTAGCAGCCCCATCAAACATCATTTGTGTCTGGACATGCACAGCATCGAACTCAGCAGCAAGACGCTCAACAATAGGTATCAAGCGATCTACCTGCCTCCGCCACGCCAAATAAGCAGCATGCTCCTGAAGCCTTCCTGACGGCAAAACGAACGGATCAAGTAAAACGATTCGCAACTTTGGATTCGCATCACGACTCTCACTTAGCATGAAACGATAATCTTCTTCCCATCGTGCGACATCAACCCCCTTCAGGTTACGTCCAACGTCATTGACCCCGACTAGAATACTGATGAGATCCGGCTTCAAATCAAGCGAATCCTTCTGCCATCGCTTCCTTAAATCCAAAACCTTGTGGCCACTCATGCCGCGATTGAAAAACTGAAGCTCCTGACCAGGCAAATCAACACCCAACCGGGCGGCCACCAGGTAAACGTAACTGTGCCCCAAGTAATGATTCCGGTCTTTCTCATTCCTCCCCCATTTCATGTCTGTGATTGAATCACCCTGAAACACAAGCCGGCTGCCACGTTTCAGTTGCGGACACTGATAATCATACCCTCGCGCTGGACTTGCTTGCTGCGCTTGATCAGTGCCATCCTGAGTTGCCCCGACACTTTTACTGACGGCAGCCATTCCGACCACAGCCCCACCATGCAACCACCCTCGTCGATTCACTTCTGCCACTGACTTCCTCCCAGCTCAACTTTTTGTACGGGATACAACCGAGTAGTCTTCTTCGATTCCCATTCTTCAACAACCATCGTTGTCATCATTCGGTCTCAAAGAATTTCCTTCTCACAAACGATCTGACTCGGATGAACCGGGTAAATCGTCGGCCTGGGAAGCTCTCCAAGCTTCCAAGAAATCGACGAACGCTTCCTCATCATACCCTTCCCCAAGCTCCAACTTCTCCATGTCCTGTGAGTGCAGCAACTCTCCAGCGGGCGACAGCACATAAACAAACGGATAGGCATTGATTTTTGGATAGTCAGCCAGAAATGCGTCCGCGTACTGGGATTGCGATGCAACTTTCATGATCAAGAAGTGCTGATCCAACAGACTCCGCACAGTTTGTCTCTCTCTCATGAATTCAGCCAGACGTCCGCACCAATTACACCAATCGCCACCAACCTGCAGAAGAATCCGCTTCTGTTCCTGTTTGGCCTTGGTGATCGTCATGATCAAATCAGCTGCTGGATCACGCCCAACATCGTAGGCAGGTACCGTGTAAAAATTTGGAACGTTTAAATCCACACCTGCCTTCTGGTTGCCAAGGATGTCATTTCCGTCCGCCGTATCGGACGCACTTGGTGCTCCCTCGCTGGAAATCTCTGCTGTCCCGGAAGCATCAAGGCCCCCGAGACCGTGACTGCTTGCTTCTCCAGGCTCGTGGGCATCATCGGTGACTGATACCTCCCTACCCTGCATGGGCTCACTTCGGCCGTCGCAGCCTGCCCACGTACTCGCGGCCCAAACAACCAACACCACAAAGAAACGATTCCGTCTATCGACCACACTTCCACCCACGTTCAAAGACACGAACAAACAAAACCGCTACACGTTTATTTTTATTCAACAACATTAGCTATCATGCACTAAATCACCGACACCCAACAGCCTTGGTCAGACATTCTCCTATCGGCCGAGCGTGACCCGGGCAGGAATGTCATCGCGTCAACCGATCACCTAATCCTGCTTCGCCATGGCCAGGCACGCCCACCGCCTGAAGGGACATCTTGGCCCTGTTTCACCTGAAAAAAACATCTCACGTGCCGCGATGGGCAATCTTGCCCCGCCGTCATGCAACTCGGTTGAGCGAACCGTAGTGTACAAGATCCAACAGCAACCATTGAAATCGATGCCCCGCAGGATTTACCGACGAGAGTCGAAGTGGCGACACAGTTCATCCAGCAAACGCTTGCCATTCTCATCTAAATGAACACCAAAGCTGATTAACCAATCTTGGACGTCCATGGTCTTTTGCAGTTTTCCCAAAACGCTTGATGCCAAGGTCGGACCTTGCGTGAGCGGTGGCATCCCCTTCGAGAATAGAAACCCATCCTCTGTATTGACTAACTGCTCATAGCACACACGCAGCTCTTCCAACTGTCGGAACGCCTTGCCCTACTCACTGCGATCGCAAAGAGCGCAACCAAAGTAATACCGCATGTAGTTGACGCTGGGCTGCTGTGCATGACCACAAGCGTTCTGACACTGGATTGCGATTAGCAGGGCATGTTCCGCTGTTGCCACTTCGTCAGCCAGCGTTGCAGAGGTGATGACATTAAACCAATCCGCAGCGTCAGCGCTGACGGCCGCCAAACCCTGAAACAGCACCATGGACTCTGAATAGTTTTCCTGTTGAAATTCAGCCAACGCCACCAACTTACGTGCTTCGCGTGAAACTTTACTATCGGCGACTGCAAGATATGGGCGAACGGCCGTTATGGCGGTCACAAAATCGGCGGCATCAAATGCCGTCCACGCATCACGCAACTCAGGCCGCCTCGTGGAGTGGTCATTGTCCTGATCACCAACAGATGAAGCCTTTCCCTTTCCGAAAAGTCTCTTACGAAGCGACACGGTCCACACCTCCGGAGCTTCAGGATTCTGCCAACAATTGCTGCCGAACAGATATTACCCGAAGCGACGTCACGGGACTGAACTGAGTTTGTGTTCAGTAGGCAGTCCGCGTTACCCAACGGGACGCAACGCCCATGAAATGGTGAGCCGAGTCAATTCCTCAACGAAATCGCCTTTGTCACTCAACAGAGGCACAAGACAGGAATGAGTGGAGCGATGAATGCCCCCCCGCAGCCTCTGGTTAACTACATGTTACGAGAGTCGACTTTCGTCGTGTGAACACACAAACACGTCCCTAAGCCAATACCAGCGGATCCATGGGAAAAAGCCGGTCAGCAGAGGCAGGCGAGTCCCCCTGACCACGCTGAACGCATGCGCACCTTTTAATGTTCCCGTAACCGCAATGGACGCCACTCTGATTCGTGTTCTTTTTGTTGGTACTTTTGTAAGACCTTGCTTTGTTGAATATTAAGAACACCTGCACCAACCCGATGCAACCAGCGAACTCCATTAAAATCGACATGATGCCACGCGAAACAAGCATCACATATGAAAAGAAACAAACAGGCAATTACTAGCGTCAACCCTGATGACCCCGCAATGCGGGCAGGCAACTCATTGCCGTTTTTAGTCCTCGGGTTGTCCCTGCCCTGCTCGCGTTTTCAATCACAATCAAGTTCGAAGAGTCTGCGTTTCATGTTCAGCGAGACAACATCGTCAGCCAAATCTTCTGCAACTTTGGTCAAGTGCTCTATCGCCTCAGTAAAGGTTGCAGTTTCAGAACGCTAAACCACCAGAACCTAACCACAATGGTTACCATTCAAAACTTGCGCTCTTGGGGTACTTCCGAGACGGGCACCGCACGAGTTGCAGCAAAGTTTCTCGATCATGATTTGCCCTCCCTCCGGCTTGGCCCCCCTAACGCAGTGTTCCCACTACCTTCGCCCCCAGCTGAGCAAGCTGTGACTAATGGCAAAAATCGGCCTACGTGAGTGTGCTGGACTGGTCTGGACTGCGTTACGATAACTTTGGGCACAGCCACCTGCGGGCAGTCTCTTTGTGATGTTTTCAACCAAACTTTTGCGAGCAAGGTTTTATAAAATCAGCAGATCACAAACCATGCCCGATGACTCTGATTAAAACCGACGAAAAAACCGCCACAGTTCATGTGACAGATCAAGACCCGAGTTTTTCTTGTTTGGAATGTCATGACCCATCTTTCTTATTTGATAAAACCAAACTTCAATTCCGTTGTTCCCCCCCCGGTAATAACGCACCGTCGTTTTAGGCGTTAATTCGACCACCTCTTCTTCTCTGGCATCCGCAAGCCCTGACCAGAACTTAATGATTTCTTCTTGGCCAGGTGCGCCACCCCAGCCACCGCGTTTGGACATACTACCATCGTGTGGGACAACTTTGTCTTCCATTCCAGTCATCTGCAGAATAGGCAGGGCTTTGCAATTCGCGCGGTGTTGCCACGTGTCGCCACTCATGGTGCCAATCACAGATGCAGCGGCCTTGAAAACGTCAGGCTTCTCAACCACCAGGGTGTAACTCATGAATCCACCGTTGGACACTCCGCATGCAAACGTCCTGTTCGGGTCCAATCCATGTTTTTTCTGCAAATCCAACGCTAGCTGGCTAAGAAAAGCTACGTCGTCAACTTTGCTGATTTTAAGCCCAGCGTTCCAGTGAGCGACGCCCTCATCGTCCTTGATACCTTGCGGGTAGCAAACGGCGAACCCATATTCCTCTGCTTGCCGATTCATCTCCATCTCACCCATGTAATCGCGGGGGTCACCCCGGTAGCCGTGCAAAACGAACAACAGAGGAGCATTTGCCTTGAGGGTCGATGGTAAGTGCAAGAAATATTGACGCCTGCTCTCATCTTCACCGCCCTCGGCCGGGTAGGCAAATGACTGAAACTCCCCTGCCGACTCCCCTGCCCCGACACCAAGCGAGGTAAACAGCACTAATCCGATCACTGCAAAGGCATGCAAAAAATGTCTCATAAGGCCCCTCTTGGAAACTGTCGCCACCCAACTGCGTTACCAGCAGGGAACGAAGCTCTCGGTTTAAAAAATAGTGTGGCAGGTTCGGGACACGCCGAGAAGATGGTTGATGGGATTCAGTATCAACAAATACCAGTGGCCATACAAACCGTAAAACCCGAAGATGACTACGATTCTCAATGCAGAATTTGAGCGCAGAACCTATTACGCCACTCTACTTGGGGGCATGGTTTTCACGTGCTTAGCGTGGTGCTTTCCCCCCGATGCGAGACGGTGCGTACACATGAGATTGCTCTACACACTCTGCTGGCTGATGATCTGTCTCGGCATTTTCATGATCTTTGGAACGTTGGGCTACGACATTCCGATACTTGATACTCTCACAATCGAAAACGCTCGCACCGCAACCGAGGTACAACGAGACACATGGCTGATTCTCACCGGTGCAGCGATCACTACCTGTAGCGCACTCATTGGCATGGTTGTAGGTTTTTTTGTCAAACCGACCGACGCTCAGGCTGTAACTTCTGACGAAGCAAACTAGATTCGTTGCCAAAGTCTACCTGCGATGTTCTTCTTGATCGTTGATGGGCTGTCCCCCCTCTGCATATCCCTCGATACTCATGCGTTTGCTAACGCAGCCCTGCAGCGTCCACCATTAATCAGAAAAGGTGGGCTGTTCTTAACTGCACCGTCCGGGATACATCGCGCCTGCCATGAATAGAAAGTAAACGCTCCACAGCCCCAAAAGAATCAGCCAGTCAGCGGGGGCAAAGACGTTACGCGGCATCACGTACAACAGCACGATCACGCAATCAACGATCGCAAGCAGGACCAAGCCAAGGGCCAATACGGCAAACTGACAACGGCGAATCAGTACGCTGCAAAGATTACCCGCGATCAAGCGCCGGCCTAACGAAAAGCGAATCAAGCACCCAACCACCGGTAACGTGATAGCCAAAATCTCAATCAGGCCGCGTCGCTCAGGAAAAAGCAGAGCAACCAGCCACGGTGTCAGCCAGACCATAAGCGGCAGCAAACCGTCATATGTTATTAGGCGTGCCAACCAGGTTCTCAACATCTTTCCGCGATCCTACATTAACAGGCTAACCGTGGCCCGAAACGTAGGTAACCAGGCAGCGGCAGCAAGGAATTGCATCGGTCATCCATTGCACACCATCTCATTGCTTAAGCACTCGTGACCTTGCTCAACCACTGTGTTGCTGGGCTCATGCTGTCAGATTCGCCTGCAGCAGCCAAATACCCATCAGGTCGAATCAGCATCCAGCCCGCTGAGCCGAAACCCATCTTTTGAAGTTCATCGTGATTCAAGAACCCAACGCTAGCATGGGCAACCTCACCTTCTGCTCGAACCTCAGGTTCCACGCCCTGCTTATCAGCCAAAAACAATTCAACCGTCGCAAATGAGTCACCCCACTCTTGTATGCTCTGCCTCCAGGACTCAAGCGAATTGGCGTCGCATGAATTTAACATCAGCAGCACAGCCCTGCCTCCAGCAAGATAGTGATAGAGCGTTTGAGTTTGTTCCCATGAATCTTTCCACTGTAAATTAGGAACACGATCACCACACTTTATGCCAGCCCATCCACGCCGCGCATCATTTCCGTTGATCTCGCTACTTCGATACGCCACGGTATACTCAGCAAGATTTTGCCTGACCTTATCTTGGACCCAATCAAAGTGTAGCGCAATCCTCGCGACAGTATTGCGGACACTTTGCAAAAAACGTGACTCTGTCGTTGCAAGTCGTGTCATGTGAGACGTTGCCCGTACCACCATGGTCCCGACTTCACTGCGTTCATCGGAATAACTACCCAGCAACCGATCGTTGCCGACCCCTCGAATTTTCCAAGCGATTTTCCATGCAAGATTGCATGCGTCCTGTATTCCCGTATTCATACCTTGACCGCCAGCTGGACTGTGCACGTGTGCGGCATCCCCCGCAACAAACACCCGCCCCAGAGCATAATGCTCCAATTTACGTTCACTGACTCGAAATTCAGAAAGCCACGTAGCATTACTGGCTCGCACGCCCTGAGCCCCCCGCTCATTCAGGTACTGCTGGATTTCCTCGAGCGTAGGATCCCGCCTCGGCAAATCCAAACTCACCAGCGGTTCTTCTGCGACAACACGCCAAACATTTTCACCAAAATGAAACAGGAGCAGGATTCCCGATCTGCTCCACAGTGACACGACGTCGGCATCGGGAACATCGCCCTCCAACTCCACGTCCGCCAACACCCAGCGAAGCCCGTCTTTCCTTCCCGGAAAGTCAAACCCCAAACCATGCCGCACAACACTGTGCGCACCATCACAACCCACTAAATATTTTGCAATGACCTCCCTCTTACCTCCCCCAGCCTCCCCTACGACGCAGGTAACAGCATCACTGGACTGCCGAAACGACAGCAATGCTGTTGCACGTTGAACTTCCACACCGCACTCATTCAGCTGTTCTTCCAGCAATCGCTCGGTCGAACTTTGTGGAATAAGAACCCCTGTCCCGAATTCGTTTTCATTAATCGCGAACTCAATTTCCGCAAACTGAAGACCCTCCTCGTAAAACTTTGCCTTACGCACCGGACGGCCACTCGCCAAAAAACAAGTCACATCCATGCAAGTATTCAACAGTTCCAAAGAGCGTCCCCAAACCACGAGCGCCTTGGATTTATTTGACCGAATTTGGTTTTCATCAACGATCTGATAAGAAACCCCCATCCTCTGCAGTTGCGCAGCAAGACTCAATCCAACCGGTCCCGCTCCGCAAATCAAAACATCGGTTCGCACCACCATCAGCATCTCCGCGAGGCTGGTTTTTGCCCGAAAACAGAATCACACCAGCCACCAACCTACCAGAACTCCCGCGTCGCCAAGAACATAGCGACAGTTCGAAATGCCATGCGAGACACCAAGGCAACTTCAAGAGGCCTCAGTCTTCCAACTCAAAACGCCCTGAACATTCGACTGAAGCTATCTCAATGCCACGGGTGTCTACTTGGCATTTTCACCTGATAAGCGGCTGGCATGTTTGCTGATCAACAAGCGGTGCAACCACAACGGCTCGAATCGCACTCGGCCTTTACTGTGACCGAACGGTTCAGCCGTCACGAGTCCCGAGCGGTTCAAAAGATCTCTCACTGGGACATTAATGTCTCCACCGTTGAACGAAGTCTCGACTCGTTCATGCGAAGCAACAACAAAGGTTCCATCTGCCTGAATAGACTGGCAATACTTTGCCGCTACGTTCTCTAGCAGGTTCAAGTAGGCATCGAGGTGTTCCGACTTGATTTGGCTGGGGCGATCGTCACTCTTGGTATCTCGTTTCAACCAGCGTGCAAGAAATTGCTCCATGAACTGCCGCTCGTCAAAATCCTGACCTGTCTGCAGTTGTTCCACAACGATATCACGGACCATGCCATTCGCAGCCAAATTCGATACCACAGCTGCGACGGTTGGCTCCTCTGAAATCCAGCGGTTCAACAACTCCCGGGCCTCGACGGTCATGTGCTGATTGGAGTCAAAGACGATATCCGAAAACTCACCGTCACACGTGAACCCACTCTTGCACCACTGCTGGTAATCAGCAAAAGAAAATACCTGCTGCGACTTCGCCGCCTGGCGACACAACCCAAACTTCCAACAATCAAAATTCCAATTGGAAACCTGAATGTCGCCGGTAGTTTTAAACTCAGGCTTTCGCAACATGAAGCCGCGCACGTAGTCCACGGGCTCACGTTGAAGCGACTGCCAGTAGGCATCAAAACAAAACGGGCGCCCAAACACCACCACCTGTGCAAAACCTTCCCGTAATGGATGAACCAGTTTTTCAAGGGTTTGCAAAACGAAAATGTAGTCATGGGGATGTATCTCGTCGAGGGAATCAACCACAACAAACCTTGCCGTGCAATTGAGCACCTCGCTACAAAAGCGTTTTCGACCGGCGGGCGTCAGTGACAGCATCTCGTTGAAAACAATGCTGCCGTCGTGCAGATCAGCCTTGAGTTCGGCGAAACCAAGATCGCGATATGCTTCAAACAACTCACGCGCATCAAACTTCCACAAGGCATGCCCAGGCAACCCTTGGTAAGCCCCACGTTTGATAAACGTCTTACCCACTCCTGCAGGACCGGCAACCAAAATCATCCGCTGATGGTCATCATTGGAATTACTGAACTTTAACTTCGCCGACTTCAATTCACTTTCAAGTTCTGGATTTGCATCCCAGTAGTAATCCACGATCACATCACAGCGCGGTTCGCCTGCGACCAGACGTTCAGGTAGCAAGTCCCGCTCAACTGTTTTCAGGTGCCTGATCGTGCCATCGATGTGTTTGGGTTCAACAGCAGAACTAACCCCAACATGATTCAACATCATGAAAATTACGGTCACACGAAATGCTACTCGTCGAAGAGCAACGCAACCCAAGCCTGACGTCGCCGCTGCACAATCGTACCGACCAAAGCCGCTCGCTTCTTCCATGACCCTGCCTTGCATCCCAAATCCTGACTGGCGAGAAGTGATCGTGAGAATCTCCCACGTCAAAGTCAGACCCTAACACGAAGAATTGCCCCCCGACACCAACACATACCAGAGTTAACAATAGCTTCACCGTTTGTTAACACCACGAGAGAAGCTCAGACGATTAGGATCGCAAACCACTCTTCTGCACACACGCAGCGCACCCAAGAAGCACTGTTTCCACATCACCGAGTCAACATAATCAAAGGCTGAAACACTAATCGATGCCGCGTTTCAGCGTGATTCGGCACGCTGTCACATCGCTGAAAGCCAGCCTAGCGAGCAACAGACAACCCGAGGTGCGTGCTCGGGAAGCAAAGGCGAAAAGAAACACCACCGAAGGTTCCCGCGAGCCAATCATTTGCTTGCTCTTTCGCGATGCCGTTACGAACGCTGCCTTTTCGCTTCCCGCGCGTTATCTGCGCAGACTCGAAAATTCACCCCAACGTCTGCCAACCGATTACTCGTCTTCCATCATGTAATTGGTGTAGCCAGCATCTTTGTCCACGGACTCAAAGAAACCATTGAGAACAGCAGCGTTGTCGCCATCAGAGAGCATCTGTATCACCTGAGACTTTCGCTGCAGCGGGTCCTTGAACTGCTCATGAAGAATTTCGGCCGATGGTGTGAATTCAGTGGGCTGCACGACGTAAACGACAGTCCCCGTCCTGTTTGCAGCAGTTGTCGCGCGATTCAGAGACGCGGTGAACACTGCCTTCATAAAATCCTCACCCACATTATCAAGATCAGGAACGTTTCCGATTGTGGCGGAGTCTGGTGTAGATAACTGGGGCGGTGGCTGCATACGGTTCTGCATGTAAGCCTGCATCAACTGCATTCTTTGGGGACTGAAAGTCGCGTTCATCCACTGAAACGCTGGCAGAGACTCATTCAAGAAATCTTTCTTCTTATCTTCCGGAACAGAGCCAGCCAGCGTCGCGTCAGCCGACGCATTGACAGTCTTCGCGATCTCCTTAGCAGCTTCCGTCGCAAGCTCCCGAGCCTTGGTCATACGCCAAGCACTCACAACTTCCTCCCGCACCTCGTCGAGCGTGGGAATGTTCGCTTTCCTTTCCTCAATTTTCCAACTGACGTACTCTTTGCTAAGTTCAGGTTTTAGAAAGGCGGGCGCGGCCGTCCGGAGCGGAGAATACAGCGGTTTCTCAGACTCACCGCTGCGGGTAAGTGTGTACATCAACTGCACAAAACCAGGCGTTTGTTGCATGCTTCCCGCTTCCCCAGCTCGAGACTCAGAGATGGGCTCATCACGGATGGACACCGCATCATGAAAACCGATCGTCTCAACAGTCAGCCCATACCGTTTCGCCAAAGCGTCAAGGTCTGGCTCAGTGACATCCATCTCCTCACGAGCTTCAACACTCATCCCACTCATGATAGATTTCTTGTTGAAGTAGGTCTGCATCTCATTGTAAACAGCCTCCATCGCTGCACTTAAGCGTGCTTCAGCCTTCGGCGTCGCGAGTTGCCTCTCGAGAGAAGCTCGCTCCTCTTCAAACGTCCCGACGGTCGGCTCTTCTGCCACGGCTGGTTCTGCAGGCTTCTCATCTGCAGGCTTCTCATCTGCAGGCTTCTCATCCGCAGGCTTCTCATCCGCAGGCGCTGCGGTTGTCTCGTCGCCCCCTATGTCACCTTCCTGATTCTGCATCGTCACCAATCGCACGGCTGATGCCTGGAAAGCCTGTGAAGAATCGCCTTCAGCTGGCTCGGCCTTAGGTTCCGCTGCTGGCTCGGCCTTAGGGTCCGCTGCTGGCTCGGCCTTAGGGTCCGCTGCTGGCTCGGCCTTAGGGTCCGCTGCTGGCTCGGCCTTAGGCTCCGCTGCTGGCTCGGCCTTAGGGTCCGCTGCTGGCTCGGCCTTAGGCTCCGCTGCTGGCTCGGCCTTAGGCTCCGCTGCTGGCTCGGACTTAGGGTCCGCTGCTGGCTCGGCCTTAGGCTCCGCTGCTGGTTCGGCCTTAGGGTCCGCTGCTGGCTCGGCCTTAGGGTCCGCGGCTGGCTCGGCCTTAGGTTCCGCTGCTGGCTCGGCCTTAGGGTCCGCTGCTGGCTCGGCCTTAGGCTCCGCTGCTGGCTCGGCCTTAGGC
>JBPCVE010000366.1:0-45420 GCA_051010795.1 Rubripirellula sp. | reverse complement strand
CAAGGGCATGGCCACCGAGGCTGCAGCCTTCGCTGGCTTCACGTTTCTGCTGCTTTAGCAAGGTGTGATCCGGCGCACGCACGCCTCTTATCATGAATTTCGGTCACCCTCACCGCGCCGGTCTTTCTGCAGAACTGTCGCGAGATCGGATGAATGTGGCGTGCGAGGAACACTTGGGCTTTAAGATTCGTCCCAGCCAGTGGAACGCATCACGGCTCCTCAGTGATCGCTGCATTGTGGAGATGCCTACGGGTGAAGGCAAAACGCTAACCACATTGCTTGCTGCATGCTCTCTTGCATCCACGGGGCAGCGAGTACTCATCGCAACGGCGAACGATTACCTGGCGTCGCGCGATGCTGACTGGATGTCAAGGCTATACACCTCTGTCAGCTTAAGCGTGTCGAGCGTTACAGCATCAACTCCGCAGCAAAAGCGTTCTGAGAAATACAAGCATGACATTGTCTATGGAACCCTACGCGAGTTTGCGTTTGATTTTCTGCGTTACTCGATCGAACGCAGGAAAAGGCACCATTCAGATGTGGGTCGATCTGAATTTCCCCAAGACATTCTGATCCTCGATGAAGCGGATAGCATCTTGATTGATGAAGCTCGCACCCCGATGATCATTACCGCTCCGGTGACCGAAGTTGATAATGCAAAAGAGTCTTGCTATCGGTGGGCAAGTGACGCCGCGAGAGGCTTCCAACGCCCTCGTGACTATGAGCGAATCGACGGTTCAGGGCTGGTTGCTTTGACACAAGCCGGTCGCAAACGCGCTATTGCAGCGCCGATGCCCAGCACAATAGCAAGGCTAACCACGACTGAGATTCTGCATGCACTCGAGCGTGCGATTCTGGTCAACGAAACGATTCACCGCGACATTCATTATGTCGTCCACGAGAACTGCATCCAACTTGTAGACGAGTACACTGGACGCCGCGCAGCCGATCGCAACTTCGGTGGTGGTGTGCAACAAGCCATCGAAGCAAGAGAACAGCTTCGTTTAACACACGAGTCAGAGCCGATTGCCCGAATCTCTGTGCAGGACTTTGTATCAAGATTCAGGCACTTGGGTGGCATGACAGCTACCGCCTGGGAAGACCGTGATGAACTGCAGCGTGTCTACGATGTCAAAGTTCATCGAGTGCGTGCGCACCGTCGCTCCCAACAGATTTTGATGCCTCCCGTGGCCTGCCGGTCACTTGGAGAGAAGTGGGCTCGCATCGCCGATGAAACAGCGAAGATGATTGAAACGAATCGGTCAGTGTTAATTGGGACACGCACCATCGCGCAATCAGAAGAGCTCAGCACGCAACTCAGCAAGAAAAAGATATCTCACGTAGTCTTGAATGCTCGCAACGCTGCTTCAGAGGCTGAAATCATTGCCGAAGCAGGGCAAGCTGGCAGGGTAACCGTTGCCACGAACATGGCAGGTCGCGGCACAGATATTCAACTGTCCGAGGAGGTACGCAAAGCTGGCGGCATGCATGTTATTGTCAGCGAGGCTAACGCCGCATCCCGAATTGATCGCCAGTTGATCGGCCGAAGCTCCCGGCAGGGAGATCCAGGATCAGCTCGTCTCTTCGTCAGCCCTGCGGACGAAATTTTGGCTCAGGCTTACGGTGAGGAGCAATCGGCGAAATTCCTGCTGGCGGCGAAGCAGGGGTCGATCAAGTGGTTACTTCCAAAAGTCCTCTCGGCCCAAAAGCGAGTTACCCGCATGCATCGCAAGGAGCGAACTGAGCTCACGGCCCGCGACGAAAGCCTCTCAGACGCGATGCTTTCACTAGGAATGGACCCTCATCTGGATCCCCTCCACGAGAGCCACTGAATCGTCAAGACCGGAGCAATCGGTGCAGCCTGAGATCAGCCATCGGCCACGTCGGAGTTCCTGAGGCTCAAAATTGCCAAACTGTCCGGCGTTGTCAAAAGACAACGGATGTAGCGGCAAATAAACAACGGGGGAAGAATAGGGAGTTTCTCGCGGCATGCTGCACTCAAATACTGCGTTTTTCAGAGGTTTTTTCTACATTTTCCTAAAGGCTTGCGTACGCTTTGATTGGTGGGCTGTGTTCCAAAAGCGACATCACGTTGCTTGGAGCATTCGTTCCCTCATTTGCTAATCGTTTCTCGTCTTCTCTTCGAACCCAGCTTCGCAGCACAGCTATGACCTGTCCATTGAACGCAAAAACTATCGTTTTAACTGCTTGTACACTGCTCGCGGTTTCATCGCCCGCCCCTGCTCAAGAGGGCTGCTGCTTTGAGCCCACTTACCGATTGCAATGTGAAACGGTGATGCAGCCTCAGACGGTTCAGAAGTATCGGCTTTCCTACGAGACCGAGTATGTGCCTCAGGAAGTCACTAGTTATCGGCCCGTCCTGAAGACACGAACCGAGCAACGCGAGTACAAGGTAGCTAAACCGATCGTAGAAACGAGTTACCGTGAAGAGCGTTACACCGTGTGGAAGTCCGTGACCGAGACAAGTTATCGGGATGAAACCGTAACCCAAACTAAGTACGTGTCGGAAACAGCCGAGCGAGAAGAGCAGTACACCACTTACAAGCCTGTCGTCGAAACCTCCTATCAGGAACAGCAGTACGCTGTTCAGAGACCTGTGGTTGAGACGCAATACCAGACACAGAGATACACGGTTCAGCGACCAGTGGTACAGACCCAATACCAGACCCAGCAGTACACATCAATGCGTCCGGTAACAACGATGCAAACGCAGACAGTTGACCAAGGTGGTTATGTTGCACAGCAAGTCGTGCAACCTGGCCGAACCTCATATTCATTGAACTATGCACGTGATGCCTGCGGCAATAACAGCGGCCTGATTTGGACACCACAAACGACCCCATCAACGGTGCAAACCCAGTACAGCTACCGACCGAACTTGGTTACTCAACAGGTCGCAAAGACCAGCTACGTTCCTCAGGTACAGCAAGTCCAGGTTCCAGTGCAGGTCCAAACCATGCAGACCGAAGTTGTTTCGCAGCAAGTACCGGTCCAAGTCCAACGGATGCAAACACAAATGGTCTCGCAAAAAGTGCCCGTCCAAACAACTCGGATGGTAGCAACAACTCAAGTGCGTAAAGTGCCATACACGGTTCAACGCCCAATCACAGAGACCATCACCCGCAAGGTACCTGTCGAACAGCAGCGTTGGGTTAGTGAGGAACGAGTTCGAAAAGTACCTGTCCAGACAACTCGCACGGTCTACGAAACTCGAAAACAACCGGTTGAAGTGAAATACTACGAGCAAGAGGCGGTCACACGAACCGTAATGAAACCAGTCACGCGTCAAAAGTACGTTCCCTATACGGAAACCATCATGGTGCCGAAACAGGTCGTGCAGCGCGTACCGCTTTCCTACACTGATCCGTTCGGGGCTGCTGTGGTTAGCGGATACTCATCGTTTGGAACCCCAGAAAAAACCGCGACGCCAGCGATCGAAACAGCGCCATCTCTTGGCAATTCGATCCTCCAGCCCAATCCTACCGTCGCTCCGGCACCAGAAGATGCACCGCGAACACGAATGCAGAAGATCGAGATAGGCAAGCCGACCAGTGAATCAAGCTCGGCTGACGACACAACGGAAGCAACGATTGAGATTGAAGAAGAAATCCTCCCACCCGCGCAGGGTTCAGGGGACGATCGCTCTGAGAGTGAAAACACAGAATTAGATTCAGTAACGGGCAGCAAAGCTGGCTGGAAGATCCACTGGAATCCATTGCTCAAGCGAGAAGCCTGATCACCTTAATCGGCCGGTTCTGCACGGCTAATCCTGATAGTACAGTGCTCGCAAACGTTTCAACGCTTAAAGATTGGCTGGCAAACCAGAGGATGTCAGGGAATCCGACTGGCTACCATGTCAGGTCTGCTGTGGACAAACCTGACAAACCGTAACACCAGCCAACAGTGTTGCCCTACGGCACTTGTCGACGGGTGCCGCGTAGGCTATTGAGATTCACTGGCAGGCCTTCCGTACTTGTCGCGTGCAAAACCTGGCATCTCACCCAAACCAAGATCGCTGCGTTGACTCAACGATAAAACAGTGCCGTTTTGATTAAACGCCAGACGAACAGCATGACTGCCATCAATCCCAGCATTGCAATGCAGAGCCAAAGTAAAGTCGAGCCAAACATCAGCAGGTTTGCTCGAAGCCAATCTTGATAGACACTGTTCCAGAACACAACGGTCAACATTGTTCCTGCGCAGAGGTAAGGCCCGTAGGGCGTTTGCGTATCGCGTGTGATTACATAGCGAATCAAGACGATTGCGATCGCTGCAAAGGGTGACAGAAAAAACGCGATCAACACAGCCTGCCAGCCGACAAAGGCACCAATCATCGCCATCAACGTTACGTCACCAAACCCCATGGCCTCGATTCGCAAGGCCCAAGTTGCAACGATCCGAATTGACCAAATGGCTCCACCCCCGGCAGCGAGTCCCACCAAGGCGGTAAAGAGACCGTGCCAATGTTGTTCGCCGATCCCCCAAACGGAGGCGACAATGCCACAACCGACGATCCATAATCCGAACAGAACTTTCCAAAATTGGTGATGGAAAAGGCCGTTGAAAAAATGGCGGACAGCACTTCGGAAACCGCGACGGCGCAAAATCGCACCACTCCATCGCCTGTCGCACAAGGCAAAGCACCAAGCAGTCCAAATCCCCAGTCCCCATGCTAAACCACGTTCGCCAAACCAGCTTTGGTTCCCACGGAACCATGGTGCATCAAAAGTGCTAGGCCGGTAGATAGCGAGTTCCCCGTTCTGCAAGAAGCTGATCGTGGGCAAGAATGAGGGGTATGGACCATCATCAGTTCCCGTTATCAAAGTGGTTGCAAACAGCAAACCCAACAAGGTACCGGGAATGGTAATCATATCGGGAATGATTCTTTCATCGAAATCAATGAAGGTCGCTGCCACCATGAGAATGAAAAGAACCGCATGAGCAAAGAACAAAGAGTTCGCATAGGGCGAGAAATCAGCCAGAACCTCAGCGAGTCTCATTTTTGGTGGCAAGAGTTCACCGCTTTGCGTTTCAAATTGAAACAACCAGACCAGTGAGCCTGCAGTCCCCAACTCAATCAGTAGGGGCCGAATCCAAAATCCTCCGCCGTGTAAATTTGACTCACGCCGCAGAAAGCACCATCCAATGACGGGCAACCGATCCCAAAATGTGCGGGGTGTCGCAGCATCGGGACGCGGCCCCCAAGGGGAAATCGGACGAGGATTGAAGTAGGCGAACCGGTAGATCATCCAGTTTGCCAACGCTCCACCGAACAAGCCAAACACCGCCACAAGGACACATTGATTCTCAAAAGTCAGTTCGAGCCAAACGGAACGCATAGGCAGAGATCCACATCGTGATGAGGGGCGACCGGAATTGGTCATGATCACAGTCCAATTCTTAGCATAGCTTCCCGTGATGCCTGCCCGTAGTGGGTCGAAAACCAATGTCAGCAGAACGGAAAAAACCTCGCCGAAAATCGGATTCTTCGATATTCACAACGAGGCAGCGGGAAACCCACAGCCAGACAGAAATCAAAGGTGCCGGAAAAGGCTCTCTGGACGGTGTAAGAGTTTGACTGCAACCAGCACCAACATTAGGCTATTGATGAAGGAAGAGATGGCATTTACCGACGAATTGTCGGGATGGTTTCTTGTCCTCCCGCCCGCCCATTTCCGGGCTACCCACAGCGGATCCCAACGCTGTTGGATTGGCTTTGTTACTGACTTCATGTTTCCTACCTGAGTTCGGCACGGTGGTCCATTCCACGGACAGCGAGAAACATTCGGACAAACCGACAATGAGTCGATTTTCAACGCAAAGTTTTCTCACGCCTCTCTTGCTCAGAAGAAATTGAATTTAAATCCAAGAGTCCGAATCGTGCTCCCGACAATCGACCGTCATTTCATCGCAACTTTGTGTTGCACACTGCTGACTACGTGCTGCTTACGTGCTGATGAATCAGCGGGTGCAGATAAAGTGCCAACCTCGGCTGTCAGTTTCACCAGCGACGTAGAACCCATATTCAGTCAGCACTGTTACGGTTGTCACCAAGGCGCGAAGCAACTCGGCTCGTACTTGATGACCGACTTCACTTCGATGTTGAAGGGTGGTGAGTCAGAGCAGACAGCGGTGGTTCCGGGAAAACCCGGCGAGAGTCATCTACTCAAACAAATAACGCCGGTCGATGGACATGCCGAAATGCCGGACGAACCCTTCAGTCCACTTAACGACGTCGAACTTGAAACGATACGCAAATGGATTCTTCAAGGGGCCAAAAATGATTCCGTGGTGGATGACGGACCAAAACACACACCAGATAATCCGCCGGTTTACATCGGCCAACCATCACTCTCATCGATCGATGTATCCCCCGATGGCAGCAAGATCGCTGCCGCAGGATTCCACGAAGTAGTCATTCTAGATTCAGACACTGGGAAACGCATTTCTCGATTGGTTGGGATGAGTCCGCGAATCAACACGGTAAGGTTTTCGCCGGACGGCAAACGCCTGGCTGCCGTTGGCGGGACTCCAGCGGTTCGAGGCGAGGTTCAAATATGGGACCTCGAAACCAATGAACTCAATCTCTCGCGATCGGTCACGTATGACGCACTGTGCGGTGCAAGTTGGTCACCTGATGGCAGCAAACTCGCTTTTGGTGCAACCGATAATGTAGTTCGCGCAATCGACACAACTTCGGGTGAACAGATTCTCTTTCAGGGAGCGCACAATGACTGGGTACGTGATACGGCGTTCACACCCGATGGTAAGCATGTGATCTCGGTCGCCCGAGACATGTCATGCAAACTGACCGAAGTAGAAACTGAACGATTTATCGACAACATTACCTCGATCACACCGGGAGCACTTTCCGGAGGCTTGAGCAGTGTGAAAGCTCATCCTGAACGAAACGAAATTTTCGTGGGTGGTGCAGATGGCATTGCCAAGGTCTACCGCGTCTTTCGACAAACGGCTCGCAAGATTGGAGATGACGCGAATCTAGTTCGTAAATTCCCTGCGTTACCAGGACGCATTTCGAGTGTTGTCATTAATTCCAACGCTACACGCTTGGCCGCTGCTGCGACACTGGATGGCAAAAGCGAGATTCGAGTTTGGAAATACGATTTCTCCAGTGAGATTTCTCCTGAGCTGAAAAAGATCCAAGCCAAGCGAGTTGCTGACCGCAACGCAGAAGAAAAGAAGCAACTCGAGAATCATCTCAACTCAAAAATCACGGAACTCAGCAAGTTCTCGCTCGACAATGCAGCAGTCTTCGCCATTGCATTTGGCAAAGACGACGCTTTGTTAATTGCCGCTGCGGATGGAAAAATACGCCGGCTTGATACGGAGGGAAAGCTAACTGGAACCTTTGATGTTTCCAAAGTCGCCGATGATGCACGGCTGGCAACCTCACGGTTTGATGCCAAAGCATGGCAAGCGAAGCTCGCAAGCCAAAACAAGACGACCACTTCCTCCAGCGTCAACACTCAAACTGACACAGCCCAAGACGTTGCCAAGGTATTCATCAGTCCAAGCCAGATTGAAATGGGTTCGCCGTACGCGTACACCCAGCTTGTCGTCACTGCGGTCATGAATGATGACAGCACTCGCGATATCACACGCACTGCCGACATCACCATCCCCTCGTGGGCCACAATCACCCCGAGAGGTGTTGTTCGTGCTGCGGACAACGGACAAGGAAGCGTCGTTATCAGTTACGGTGGCATCACGTCCAAGATTGACATGATTGCTGAGGGTATCACGCCGAAAGAAGCTGACGCACCCAATCATGGAGCGGTTGACTTCATTCGTGATGTAGGACCGATCCTCAGTCGGCTCGGCTGCAATCAAGGAACCTGCCATGGAGCCCAGAAAGGCAAGAATGGTTTCAAACTTTCGCTCCGCGGGTACGACCCGGTTTATGACCTTCGAGCTCTCACTGACGACCTTGCGGCCCGCCGGATCAACCCAGCTTCCCCGGACGAATCACTGATGCTACGCAAGCCGCTCGGCCTGTCCCCGCATCAAGGTGGTGTGTTGATGGAAAAAGGTGACCCCTACCACACGGTGTTGCAACGATGGATCGCTGACGGAAGCCAACTGAATCTTGAGTCTTCTCGAGTCACGGGCATCGAGATCTTCCCCACCAACCCTGTCGTGCAGCGCACTGATGCAGAGCAACAAGTCAGAGTGATCGCCCATTATGAGAACGGTGACCAACGCGACGTGACCCAAGAAGCTTTCATCGAAAGCGGCAACACGGAAACTGCAAGCGTGGACAAGAGCGGACTACTCTCCGCAATACGACGCGGTGAAGCGGCCATTTTGGCGAGATACGAAGGTGCCTATGCAGCAACCACACTGACTGTGATGGGTGAGCGAGAAGGCTACAAGACCGTTGCAGTCGAGCAATGGAGTGACATCGACAAACTGGTCGCTGACAAATGGAAACGGGTCAAAGTCATTCCAAGTGGGATGTGTGATGACTCCACTTTCCTACGACGTGTGTATCTTGATTTGACGGGACTGCCACCAAGCAGCGAACAAGTACGAAAATTCCTTGCAGACGAGACACCCACTCGCGAAAAGCGTTCTGCTGTCATTGATAAATTGATTGGCAGTGAGCCGTACATTGACTACTGGACCAACAAGTGGGCCGATCTCCTTCAGGTCAATCGAAAGTTTCTCGGGGTCGAGGGCAGCACAAAATTCCGAGAGTGGATACGGACCGCAATCGCTGAGAACCGGCCTTACAACGTCTTCGCGGAGCAGGTCCTGACTGCTACCGGCTCAAATAATGACAACCCGCCCGCATCGTACTTCAAGGTGCTGCGGACACCTGACAACACCATGGAGAACACCACGCACCTGTTCCTTGGAATCCGCTTCAACTGCAATAAATGCCATGATCACCCGTTCGAGCGTTGGACCCAGGATCAGTACTATCAAATGTCTGCCTTCTTCGCTCAGGTTGGGCTTGAAAATGATCCTGCTTCAGGAAAACGAAAAATTGGCGGCACTGCAGTGGAAGGTGCCAAGCCTCTGTTTGAGAAAGTTGTTGATCGAACTCAGGGTGATGTCAAACATCCCAAAACCAATGCTGTGGTGACTCCCAAGTTTCCTTTTGACGTACAACACGACACAAAGCCTGAAGCGACACGACGTGAGCAACTGGCAGCATGGATTACCCACAGTGACAATCCATATTTCGCGCGAAGTTACGTCAACCGTTTATGGGGCTACCTCCTCGGCGTCGGCCTGATAGAACCGATCGATGACATTCGTGCTGGTAACCCGGCAACGAACCCTGAGTTACTTGACTTTCTTACAGAATCGTTCGTGAATTCCGGCTTTGATGTCGCCGAAATGCACCGAGCGATCTGCAACAGCCGAACGTATCAACTGAGTATCAAGACGAATGCATTGAACGAAGATGATTCACTTAACTACTCACACGCATTGCCGCGTCGACTTCCTGCCGAAGTAATTTTTGACGCGGTACACACACTGACCGGAGCAGTCAGCAACATTCCTGGAATGCCCAAGGGAACTCGCGCAACAGCCATCACAGACTCGGGTGTAAAACTTACCGACGGTTTCCTGCAGAACCTTGGGCGTCCAGCCCGAGAAAGCGCTTGCGAATGTGAGCGAAGCTCGGAACTGCAACTTGGACCAGTCATGGCGTTGGTTAGTGGCCCCACGGTTGGTTCCGCCATTGCCGACCCACAGAATGTGCTGGAAAAGATTGTCACTGAACATCCTGATGACAATGACTTGGCCGAAGAGATTTTCATACGGGCTCTTGCACGCTATCCCAAACCGTCTGAACTAGAAGCATTTGCTGCCATGAAAGACATCATCAAGCAGAGCCACGAGGAACTCCTGGGTCAACTCACAGCCGCTGAATTAAACTGGAAACAACGCCGCCAAGAGTTGGAAGTAGAACGGGAAGCGAAACTGGCGAAGCTAAACCAGGAAATCGTTGCCCGCTCCAACGCGATCAAACCAGAGCGGGAAAAGCTTGCCAAGGAACGCGAGGATCGGATCAATGCCGCAAAAGCTGCCCTGGAAAAGGAAAAGGAAAGAATTCCGGCGAAAATTGACAAGATGGCCAACGCTCAGCTAAAAGCTATTGAATGGCATCCACTCTCCTACCAGTCTGGCAACTCGACCAACAAAGCGATTCTTACACCGCAACCGGACAGATCAATTATTGCCAGTGGCGACGCCTCCAAAACTGTCTACACGGTCACGATGCGAACCACACTGAACAACATCACGGGCATCCGACTGGAAGCTCTCAGTGATGCAAAGCTTCCTTCCAAAGGTCCCGGACTTGCCGACAACGGAAACTTTGTTGTGACAGAACTGGAACTGCTGTCGGCCTTGGCGAAAACCCCTGAAAAATCCAACAAGGTCAAGATCGCCAGTGGCCGTGCTGACTTCACTCAACCTGGCTTTAACATCAACCAAGCGTTCGATGGTAAAACGAACGATCAGCGAGGGTGGGCGATCTCACCGGCGATGGGAACATTTCACTGGGCAACTTTGAAATTTGACAAACCACTGCAAACCGAAGGTGATGCCATCCTGACCTTCAAAATCCATCAATTTCACAACGCAGCCAAACACACACTGGGACGATTCAGGCTTAGCGCAACGACGGCGGCAGGGAACATTCCACTGGGAGTCGCTGAACCTCTTGCTGCAATGCTGCTCACTCCCAAGGAACGTCGCGATGAGCAAACCGCTGGATTCCTAAATGAGTATATCACCAAGACAGACGGCGACATCCGCAAGGCACAGGAGGGCGTGACTGCGGCGGGAGCAGCTGTCCCACCAGACGCGACGCTGGTCGCACTTGAAAAGCGAAAGGTCGAACTCTCGCAACCTACCGTCGACGATCCACAACTCGTACAGATCAGAGATGACGCCAAACAGAGCACACAGCAGTTGGAACGGATCCGACTGACTGCTGCCGAAGACTTGACTTGGGCACTTATTAACAGTCCTGCGTTCTTATTCAATCATTGAATAAAATCACACCAACCATTCTCACAACACTTTCCTCGGAGACATTGCCATGCTTTCATTCAAAGGCTTCAAGGCAAAAGACCTCTGCGATCCCCATCTTGCAGCAACACGCCGATCCTTCCTCAGGGTAGGTGGATGTGGTGCCTTGGGATTATCACTGCCATCCATGATGCAACTGCAATCAGCTTCTGCTGCCGAGAGTGTCACCGGCAGTTCTCTGAAAGGTGGTGGTCCCGGCTGGGGTAAAGCGAAGAGTATCATCATGGTTTATCTGCAGGGTGGTCCCAGCCACCTTGATCTGTGGGATCCGAAAGAAAATGTTCCGGATAATGTGAAGAGCATTTTCAATCCGATTAGCACAAAAATCCCGGGGATTAAATTTACTGAAAATCTTCCCAAGCTCAGCCAACTGAACGATCGCTTCTCGATGATTCGCTCGATGTCCTACACACCCAATGGACTCTTCAATCATACAGCAGCGATTTATCAGATGATGACGGGATACACGACTGACAAAGTAAGTCCATCCGGACAACTGGAACCTCCCTCACCGAAAGATTTTCCCAACTACGGCAGCAATATCGTCAAGATGCGTCCCATCGATGAGCCGATGCTACCTTTCGTGATGTTGCCAAGACCACTGCAGGAATCAAACGTGGTAGGGAAGGGCGGCTCCGCTGGTTTCCTCGGAAAGTCCTTTGACCCATACACTCTTTATCCAAGCGGTGATGACCTCGACATGGGGAAAATGGATCGAATCAAGATTGACGATCTGAAGTTGCGACCTGAGGTTTTCAGCGTACGGCTTCAGAGGCGTGCAAAATTGCGTGATCTTTTGAACCAACAAATGCCTGACATCAACAAAGCGGTTGAGTCGTTCGAACTTGATGAATACTACGACCGTGCCTTGTCACTCATTGTCTCGGGCCGCGCGAGACAAGCATTCGACCTGGGGAGCGAGAGTTCCGAAATGAGAGACAAATACGGCCGCAACACGTTTGGGCAAAGCTGCCTACTGGCGAGGCGCCTGGTTGAAGCGGGAACGAGAGTGGTCGAGGTCATTTGGCCGAAAGTAGCTAATAGTGATAATCACTCATGGGATCATCACACTGGACTGAGTAAACGCATGAAGGATCAATCGGCTCCCATGCTTGATGGAGGCTTATCAGCCTTGATCTCTGACCTCGATGATCGTGGAATGCTTGAAGACACGCTTGTGGTCGCTGTGGGCGAGTTTGGTCGCAGTCCTCAGCGTGGTGTCAGTACGAGTGGGAACAACAATTCGGATGATGGACGTGACCACTGGCCCTATTGCTACACCGCGGTGATGGCAGGTGCTGGTGTTAAACGGGGTTATGTTCATGGCAAGAGTGACAAGACCGCGTCTGCACCGCTCGAGGACCCCGTTCACCCAGCGGAAGTTTTGGCAACGATCTACCACAGTTTTGGGATTCATCCTGAAACAATTGTCTACAACCATCTCAATCAGCCCCGTGAACTGGTCAAAGCAGCGGCTTTGACTCGCTTGCTGTCCTAACACAGACTTTGCAATACCGACTTCAGGCCACGTGTTAGCCTAGGAAACAACGCCCAGCGGGCCGTGCCTTTCGATTTCGTGTCAACAACTACCTGTATCAGTGAATCGACTGATCGCTGATCACGGACGGGATCGAGTCTCAGGGCAACTGGAAGAGTCTTTTTGCATTCTCTGTCGTCACTCCCGCCAAATACTTCGCAGTGACGCCACGAGTCTCAGCGATACACCGCAGAGTGTGTTCCACGCGTGCGGGTTCATTCGGACGTTTGCCACGAAGAGGCTCAGGACTCAAGTACGGTGAATCAGTCTCAACCAACAAACGATCCTCCGGAATCGCCTTGGCAACGGCCCGAAGCTCTTCGCTCTTCTTGAAGGTCACCATACCGGCAAAACTGATATACAACCCCATTTCAAGACACTGCACGGCAAGCTCAAGATCACCGGTATAAGAGTGCATGACTCCCGCAGGAACCTTGGTCTGACGTCGTAACTGTTCCGCGATTAAGTGACCGCTCTCTCGCATGTGGATGACCATCGGCAAAGCAGTATCGCGGCACAACTGCAGATGCCGATCAAAAAATTCATGCTGCAATTCGAGCGGCGTATCATCCCAATAACAGTCCAAGCCAGTCTCACCAATCGCGCGAACTCCAGGACAGCCGGCTAGTTCCTGTATCACAGAAAAGTCGTCAGGGCGGGACTCGGCAACTGAATTTGGCTGTATACCAACCGCTGCGAAAAGGAACCCCGGGTGAAGTGCAGCAAGATCACATGCTTTTCTGCTGGTCGCAACATCAATACCGATCACCATGATCCCAGTAACGCCATTTTCTTTGGCGCGTTTCACCACCGCATCAACGTTATCAGAGAACGCATCCACGTTCAGATGAGCGTGCGTATCAAAAAGCGAAAGTGTCATATTGACCAGAAGAATCGTGTCAGGTGATAGAACACAGGGGCAGCAAAACACATGTTGTCTATTTGGTCGAGAATACCAGCGTGCCCTTGAACAAGCGTGCCGGTATCGGTAACGCCACGGTCTCGTTTAATGGCACTCATAGTCATCGTTCCGGCGCACGCCATGACCGTCACAACAGCTCCCAAGATCCCGGCTTCCCACCAATAAAAAGGCGTCGCCCATGCGAGTAAGGCTGCGACAATCCCCGTGGTGACCATCGACCCAAGAAAACCCTCCCACGTGCGGGACGCGTTGATTTTTTCAGCGATCACATGCCTGCCCGCCAGGTAACCCCAGCCCCGTTCAAACACTGAGGCAAGTTGGGCGATCAGCACAAAGAACACAAGCACGCTGCCGGCGCTTCCCTGCCACTGCTCCGGTGCCGATAGTGGTGGCCGAAGGGTGGATGTAAACTTGAGATCCAACAAGGCAGGTGCATAGCTGAGAGAGTAAACGCAAATCAGCAACCCAAACTGGATTTTCGCACTACGTTCGAGAAACCTTTTATAGTCCCCCGCAATCGCCGCACGCGCCGGGATGAACAAACTGGCATAAACCGGAATCATGATGCTATAGAAATCGTAGTAGTCAATGTGCTGGTCCCCCCCAAGAAAACTTGGTGGATCACTGCCCAATGCAATCAGCAGGTACTGCAACGGCGTGAAGATAAAAAAGACCCAGAACAATGACCGATGATCGCCACGTCGTGTCGGCGTCATCGTAATGAACTCACGAAGCGCCCAAAAAGAGACAAAACCAAACAGAATCACGATACCGATTCGGTAAAGCAGAAAACCCAACGCGAAAATCACGACCATCATCCACCACACTTTCAACTTGTGGTTGAAACGATGGACCAGGGCCGACTCCACACCAATTTTCTCACGCCGCGATAGGACGAAACCCACCACAGATGCAATACTCAGCGCTGCCAGCACGATAGCCAGCAGGATATAAGTCCTCGGATCATGCCAATTGGACTGCGCAAAAAGATTTGTCATGTTGCAATGCACAGGCATTCTCAAACAGTTAACCGGTCAACCACAGCCGAACCCATGAGTTTGGTACCAATGGCTTCGCCACCACGAGCGATATCATGCGTACGCAGACCGTCTGATAGGACTTTCTGAACCGCCGACTCGATTGACGTTGCCTCAGCTTCCAGTCCCAAAGAGTGCCTCAACAACATAGCCGAGGCCAGTATGGTCGCGAGTGGATTGGCAATCTCCTGGCCAGCAATGTCAGGCGCAGACCCATGAATGGGCTCATACAGCCCAGGACCATCGCTCCCAAGAGAAGCACTGGGAAGCATACCCAGAGATCCTGGCAACATTGAAGCTTCATCAGTTAAAATATCACCAAACATGTTGCCTGTGACGACAACATCAAAGTCACTGGGGCGATTGATGAGGTGCATTGCCATGGCATCAACCAACACCACATCATATTGAACATCGGGAAACTCATCCTGCATGACTCTGGCAGCAACGCGTCGCCACAAGCGACTGGGCTCAAGTACATTTGCTTTGTCCACACTCGTGAGTCGATTACCTCGACCCTGAGCAGCCTTCGCTGCAAGGCGAACAATTCGCTCCACTTCTCCGACACTGTAAACCATCGACTGGTAAGCAGCCTCAGCCTGACCACTGCCACTGGTTCCGGATTCACCAAAGTAGATTCCACCAGTCAGTTCCCTTAGGAACAAAATATCGGTGCCCTCAATGATGTCTCTCCTCAGTGGCGATGCGTCCAGCAATTCATCAAACAGGCGAATGGGCCGCAGGTTGGCGAACAAACCCAACTCTTTACGAATTTTCAGCAAACCTACCTCAGGCCGTGTTTTTGCCGAAGGATCATCCCACTTTGGACCACCAACCGCGCCTAACAAGATTGCATCGGAATCGCGGCAAGCATCAATTGTTTCCTGAGGCAGCGGATCACCGCAGGTATCAATTGAAATCCCGCCAATCATGTGGGAACTGAATTCAAACTGATGCCCAAATGACTTCGCAACAGTTTCAAGAACTCGCTGTGCTTGCGTCACGATTTCTGGGCCAATGCCATCACCAGGCAGTAAAACGATATTTGCTTTCAAGGGAGTATTGGTCGCTGGAGTAAAGAAATGGCGAATCAGGACGCTAATGTAGCCTAAGCGATTCGATTCCCCAACGTAGGCCAGATCAGACGGGCCAAAAAATACATTTCTGATATTTCTGGAAGCAGTTGCAATGGTGATTATCGAGCTGTGCCTGTCCCAACTGGTGGGAATCCAAAATACGCAGGCAGTTACAGTAGAGCCTGAACCTGCTCTAGCATCGGCTCAGGGTCCCGTAACCGCTCTGCCGCCGCCCGAGCTAATTTTGCCCAGTCCGCAACCTCCTCCTGACGGCTGGCAGCCTGCAAACATCGAATCAACTGACAGAGTGCTTGAACCTCGCGATAATTCTGGCCTTTGCCATTGATTTCTTCCCATGCCTCAACAGCCAAACAGGTGGCACGCGCAGGTTTTCCCAAGGCAAGGTGACAATCAATCCAGTACCAGTAGAAATGAAACGGAGCTGGAAGATCGGGGCCCGAGTGACTCATTTCCAGTGGAGTAATCTGCCGACCAAACCCCTGTTTGGCCAAACCACACGCATGAGCTGCCGAGACAACTCGAAAGTCAGCATCATTTTTGAGATCCACTGATTCACCATCACCAGTAACCACTGTCCCGTTGGATGGTGAAATCATCTGCATACAATCCGTAGCAGCATCGACCATCCCTTGCCAATCCTCAACAGCAAACGCCAACCCACAGTCAAACGCTGCAGCATGAAGATAGTAAAGCGGATTTTCCAGCATACGGGCATGTGCCCAGATTTCGTCTCGTAACTGCTTGGCAGCAGGGTAATTACCGCTGGCTATCTGGACTTCATATTGAGCTCCCAGACCAACACACAAGTCTTCATTATCGGTCAGTGGTGACGCCTCCACTATTAGCCCAACTTCTTGAATTTCACTTTCAAAACCAAGTGGATCAACCAGTGCATAAGCACTCGCCAGCAGATTATTCAATCCAACCCGCTGTGACTTCAGTTCATAGTCAACTGACCGAGACTCCATTGCGGCGGGCCGCACCACCTCTAATCCCTCGACCATATCATTGGCGGTTCCAATCAACTCACTGGCCAGATAAAAGTCGAACACAAGAGAGACTGGACGGTCTGCCAAACCTTTTGCCATCGCCGAGGCGTCACGCAAGCCCTGCAAACGCGTTTTCAGTGTTTGCTGCTGCATGGCAAGGTCAAGCCGATCGATTGCCTGACTCAACGAATTGAATTCCGTTTCACTTTTGTGCGATTCATACTCCTTTAGGTAATCATCAAGTAGATCATAAATCCCGGACATGAAATCCCTGTTTGCTATATTTTACAATCGAGCTTGGTAGCTCGGCTGAACGAGCATTTTCTTTAGAAAACTTGCCTAGTGCGATTCAATCAGCTCAACGCGTCCCTTGATAGCACGCTCCTGAATCACACCAAAGTCGCGGCTGTCGAGCGACACTGGCACATTATCGCCCACAACAAAATATTCCCTTCTCCCCAACCTAATCGGATAGCGTGCGCGATCATCATGAGGCCGAAGTCTGTATTCAATTTGGCGTGCGAGCTGCAGGCAGGACAATTGCACACTTCCCTCCAGCACCCGTATCGCCACAGGTGTTTGAGCTGAAACCGGGGCAAACTCTACCGCCACTGCATCATCTGATGAAACATTCAGTGCGTATGGTCCATTCACGTCACAAGTGACTCCAACCATCCGGCCGCCAATCCAAAAGACAACTTCTAATCGTCCCTGATCCTCACAAACCACATTGGCGTTCAGAGCAAGGCGACGGGCCGGTTGCAACTTACGACTCAAACCAGCGTTATAGGGATAGTCATCCCAGATACAGCTCGGCTGATTGCGTTGATAAATACTGCGGTGGCGGTACATCAACCAACCTGAGTCTTCCGATGTCCAAACCCGCTGTTTATTACGCTGCCAACCTTCCCCATGCCACCGTGACAACTCGCGGCGGTTGTCCAGTTCAAACACCAGACTGGAAGCTGGGACATTAAGATCGTCTTGGGCTCTCATCGCGTTGTGAATCGTCTCCCCATTCACCAACAAAGAAGCCCCCCTCAATTCCACGAGATCACCTGGAAGGGCAATAATTCGTTTAATCCGCATCATGTCTTCACCACTGATGGCTACCACGTCACCAATGCGCAAGGGCACGTCACCAATGCGCAAGGGACTGGATATTGACTTGGACGCATCCACATGCTCGTACGCGTGAACTAGAACCACACTGGCAGCATGTGCACCATTTTCCACGGTTGCCCGATCGCCACAGTGAAAACAAATGACAGATGTACCCTCATCCGAAATATCGATTGGCCAATTGAGACCACAGTCGACACACTTTGCGATCTGGTGTTCGCCTAGCAGGGTAGGTGCCATCGACGGGCCGTGAATGGCAAATCGAACGGCAGATGCCATCCCTCTTTTCCAGCCAGCCCACCCAATGAAAATCGCCGCAAAAACCATGACAAAGCTGGCCACGACCACGGACGGTCGGTACTTCCATCTGCGGACATGTTTCTGCAGGGACAGCGGTACCGCGTGCTCACCTTGAGTTCCTGAATCATCATTCGGCAGTTTTCCGGCGTGATCTAACAAGAAAATACGCTTCAGGGTATACTGAGGGTTGGCTCAAGCGGACATTTCCAAGTGCTCGCTGATCCAGTATAACCCCTGAAAATCAGAAACAAATCGTCACTCCCTAATCGCCATCGATTGCCTCTTTCGAGGTTCTCCATTCGGAGCGGAAATTCACCCTTGAATAAGTCCCCGATCTCCACGCGTGGCCGAATGGGTCAACTTGCAGGCGTCCAGATAGCCGCAACTGGATCCTACGTGCCCGAGGAAGTAGTAACCAACGAAGACTTGGCTGCCCTCGGTTGCGACAGCGAATGGATCATTCGTCGCACCGGCATCCACGCACGACGCCGGGCCAGTGAGGATCAAGCAACGAGTGACCTATGCTACGAAGCAGCGCTACGATGTATCGAAGAAGCCGAAATTACGGTTGACGAAATCGACTTGATCATCGTTGCAACCATGACGCCTGATCACCCAACCCCCTCAACTGCCTGTCATTTACAAAGGCGACTTGGAGCAGTATCGCCAGCAATGGACGTGAATGCTGCATGTGCTGGATTCATGTACGGTTTGATCACAGGTTCGCAGTTCATTGCCACCGGAAACAATCAATGTGTGCTTGTCGTTGGTGCCGACTTGATGAGCCGCACGGTGAACCCGGATGACAAAAAAACCTACCCACTTTTCGGCGATGCCGCGGGTGCTGTCCTGCTCACTCCCGACACAGAAAATTCTGGCTCAAGTATTCTCTCGTACCAAGTTGGCAGTGAGGGATGCGGCGGAGAGATGCTCTGCATCGCAGCAGGCGGGACACGCCAAGAACTGACACCCGACATGCACTCGCAAGGCAAACAGTTCCTTGCAATGGATGGAAGAAATGTTTTTAAATGGGCCGTTCGCGTCTTTGACGAAAGTGCGAAACAGGTACTGCAACAAGCCAATGTCGATCCAAGTGAACTCGCAGTTGTCGTGCTTCACCAAGCCAACCAACGCATCATCGACTCGGCTGTCTCTGACCTGAGTGTCGAACGTGAAAAGGTATTCGTCAATCTCGACAATTACGGCAATACATCCGGCGCCAGCATTCCTTTGGCGTTGGATGAGGTTGTACGGGCGGGGACGATCAAGCGTGGAGATCTCCTGCTACTTTGCGGGTTTGGGGCAGGGCTTGCCTGGGGCACAGCCCTGTTGCGTTGGTAACCCTGGCTTGCAGTGGCCAGTGGCTGCAAGCATCCATGTCCGGCACGCCCTCACGACCGACACCCCGGAAAATCACAGTTGGTTTACCGGGACCGAGACTGTTGAATTCAGAAGATCAGGGCCGCCTCGCCCGCGAAGCGGGCAGTAGCAAGCGACGAACGAAAAGTGCCGCAACGAAACACTGCTGATCTACCTCAACCGAGCAGCACACTGCGGAATATGGCAGCGTTCCAACTACAACAGGTGCTTGGCTTTGACCTCAAGGTACTGGTTAACCAAAGGGGCAGTGAGTTCGTCCGGGAAGGTATCCACGACCAAAACTCCCCGGTGCGTCAAATCTTTCACTACCTGATCCCGCCACAACAAAATATCAGCGGCAGCAGCAGCGCGGTACATCTTGAAATCGTCTCCGTCGGGATTATCAGCTGCATCAAACATTTCCCGATCCCGCAGCAGAATCCCAAGCGGCAAGTGCTGTCCATTAATATTTCCCATGTAGTCGACAACGGCCGCAGCATTGACTTCGTCAATGACATTGGTCGCCAAGACGACAAGCGAACGCCTCTTGCAATGCGTAGAAAGATACAAAAACGCCTGATCGTAACGTGACTCAACCAAGCGAGGAAACTGATCAAATCCTGCTTGAATGAGTCGGTTCATTTGACTTTTTCCGCCGCGCGGTGGGATGTACGAATGGATCGTATCGGAAAAACAGAGCATGCCCACTGAATCTCCCTGAGAAAGCACATACGCCATCATCAAAATTGAATTCAATGCATGATCCAGCAGCGTGTAACCATCACGTTCATTAGTCATCATCCTTCCGCAATCGAGCAGGAAGATTACCCTTTGACTCTGGTCATTTTGGAATTGCCTGACGGTCAACTTGCGGCGACGAGCTGTACTTCTCCAATCCATGTGTCGATAGTTGTCGTCTCGTGAATAATCACGCAATCTTTCGAACTCACTATCCTGCCCAACTCTTCGGGTTTTCCGTACGCCAATCAGGCTGAGGCGATTGGTTCTAGCCAGCAGCGCGTAATCGGATAGCTGCTTCATATCCGGGTACACGTTCAACCGGTTTTGCAGAGGAAGACACAGTTGCCGATTCCACAGTTTCATGGGGCTGAAAAATTTCAGATAGACCGACTTCAACTCAAACGCACCTCGCTTTCCTGGCGTCAGTTTTCGGGCTAAGGTCAATCGCCCCATCGGCGGGAGTCGCAATTGGTGCTCATTCGGTGAACACTCAAAGAACTCGGGAAGATCATCCCGAACACGACCATTCAAAGTCATCGAACTGCGATTCTCTACCGTCAACTCACTGTCCAAAGGGATTCCCAATGAACAAGTTCTCGCAATCGATCTCGTGACACTGATACCGCGGTTGGCATACAAGTAAACCAGCAACAAATCCACGGTTGCGAAACCTATCAGCCCCAGATCCAGCAAGACAGCAATGAACAGAAAACTGGGCTGGAAGATGGTAGCAATCGTTGCAGCCATCGGTACGAACAGTACCAACACCCACCAGATTGTGGGATAAACCTTCATCCTCCAAGCGACAAGAACGAGCGGTAGACACAGCAAAGCCAGAGTCAGCCAAGGCAACTGGGTGTACTGGCTCACTTGTTCCTGCACTGCGCCCTGCATTGTACCGTTCATGTCACCTCGTCTCTGAAAGCACTCATCACCAATCCCGTCCACCCGCAAGTTTTCCCGCAGGTTCACCTACGCTCTTGCCCTGATCTTACTCTGCGGACACATCAGAGCACAGCCTCTTCACAGCAGCCTGACTGACCATCAAGTCGCATCGCTATCAGCTCCGCAGACTTCGATCAGTTGCCACTTGGGACACAGTCACTTCGAGCTACAAGGCCAGCGTCACGGTTTTACTTTCTGTGTAAGCCTTCAAGCCTTCTTCGCCCAATTCGCGACCGTAGCCACTCATTTTGAAACCACCAAACGGGGCAGCCGCATCAAAAACGTCATAACAGTTGACCCACACGGTCCCAGCTCGAACGCGAGCCGCAAAATCGTGTGCAATCGAAACGTCTCTTGTCCAGACTGCTGCTGCCAAACCATAGAAAGTATTATTGGCACGACGGATCATGTCTTCTTTGTCTTCAAACGTGAGCACACTGAGAACAGGCCCAAAGATTTCATCTGTTGCGATGGACATGTCATCCTGAACATCATCAAAGATGGTAGGAGCAACAAAGTACCCCTTATCCCCAACACGTTCTCCGCCAGTCACGCAGGCAGCTCCTTCTGACTTTCCTTTTTCGATGTAGGACATGATTTTATCGAACTGAGCCTTGTCCACTTGGGGGCCTTGTTCCGTATCAGCGGCAAATGGATCGCCAACTTTGCGACTCTCTGTCAGCTTTTGTAGTTTTTCCAGAAAAACATCATGCTTGCTTTTTTCGACAAAGACACGACTTCCGGCGCAGCAGCACTGACCCTGATTCAAAAACAAACCGATATATGCCCCCATCGCTGCAGCATCAAGATCGGCATCTGCGAAGATCACATTGGGACTCTTGCCACCCAATTCAAATGTCAATCGTTTCAACGTTTCAGCTGAATCACGTGTAATGACCTGTGCCGTTCGATGTTCACCGGTGAAAGCAATCTTATCGATCAGCGGGTGCTTCACGACTGCGGCTCCCGCTGTAGGTCCAAATCCCGGCACAACATTGATCACCCCGTCCGGAATACCAACCTCCTTGGCTAGCTGCGCCATTCGCAAACAGGTCAGTGGTGTCTGCTCCGCAGGTTTCATCACAATCGTGCAACCTGCCGCAAGGGCGGGTCCCCACTTCCATGCCACCATGAGGATGGGGAAGTTCCAAGGAATGATTTGCCCTGCGACGCCAATCGGTTCCCGGCGCGTATAGCAGAGATGGTTTCCGCGAATTGGGATGGTGCTTCCATGAATTTTATCGGCATATCCGGCATAGTAGCGAAGACAATCAATCGCCAATGGTAAATCAACATTGCGGCTGTCATTGAAGGGCTTACCGTTGTCTAACGTTTCCAAACGAGCAAGCGAATCAATTTCCTGCTCCATTCGGTCTGCAAGCAGATACATAAGTCGCCCGCGATCCCTTGCATCCATGGTGCGCCAAGGTCCATTATCAAATGCCTCTCTGGCTGCTTTCGCGGCGGCATCGACATCAGCGGCATCACCCTCGGCGACCTGAATGATTTCTTCCTCGGTCGCAGGATTAACAGTAGCGAACGTCTTCCCACTAACTGCGGGAACCCATTTTCCGTTGATGAAACAATTCGTTTCACTGATTTCGACGCCTAGGTCGACAGGAGCGGTCGTGGACATGATGATCTGGAATCTCGAGTGAGTAATATTTATTGACGTCCAAATTGTAGCGGACGCGTCGATATTGTGTTGCTGCTGGCAACTTGCCCTAAGCTGTCGAAGTCGTCAAAATCCTGCTGAATCTGTCACATGAATGCGATGCAAGCAGTCAAGAACGACTTTCGAACTGGCGACGGTGCCGCCGCGATCGATTGACTGCACTCATGCCACAGCCTCGACAACCACATCCTTCGCCCCGCATTTTCACACTCTGTCCCGAAAACCACCAGTGGAACATTCATTCCTTGCCTATCTCCGCGGCCGCTGTCGTAAGCTTGCTCAGGTCACTGTCGGCATCGGGGATGATGCAGCGGTCATGGAACCAGCCACCGGCCAACAGATAGCCTGTGTTGATCAAATCATCGATGGGGTGGACTTCCTGTCAGGAAAGCACTCATTGGCAGATGTCGGCTACAAATCTGTCGCGATCAACTTGAGTGACATCGCAGCCATGGGAGGCAGACCCACAAGCATGCTCGTCACACTTGCCCTGCCCAGCCAGAACTCAACCCGCATAGCAGGTGAGGTGTACGAGGGAATACTTGAGGCAGCAGCAGAATTCAATCTGGCCATTGCAGGTGGAGACATTTCAACCTACGACGGTCCCTTGGCTATATCAGTAACATTGCTGGGGTCCGTTGAGAGGGACCAGGCATTTTTAAGAAGCGGCGCGAAAGAGGGTGATGCGATCATGTTGTCCGGTGCTGTAGGTGGCAGCATTCGTGGGCGTCATTTACGCCCCGTCCCGCGACTTGATTTAGCACAACGATTACGCCACTGCGTCGAGGTCACATCAGCAATTGACATTAGTGACGGGCTTTCCCTGGACCTTGATCGTCTTTGCGCGGCTAGTGGTGTGGGAGCTGAACTTGATACCGACAAAATTCCCGTGCACAAAGATGCGGAACTGCTATCAGAATCTTCGGGACGGACACCCTTTCAACATGCGTGGTCTGACGGCGAAGACTTTGAACTGTTGGTAACCATGAGTCAAAACGATGCAGACATTTTGGCAGGCAAAGAACTAGGAACCCCGCTTACACAAATTGGCAACATTGTCGGCCGCACTGGACTTTGGCAAAGGCAAGAGGGAAAACTCAAACGACTCTCGCCACAAGGCTACATTCACGAATCTTCATAGGGACTTTTACGTTCATGCCTGACACAAGACATCATGAAGCTGAAATCATTGAACTCACCCGTCAACTGGTCGAATCGATTGCACATTCTGATTGGGAAACCTAGACGAAACTTTGCGCGGAAGACCTGACGGCGTATGAGCCCGAAGCCAACGGTCATCTCGTCAAAGGCTTGGCTTTCCACCAGCATTACTTCGACATGCAAAATGCGTCCCCCTACGCAAATGCTACGACCACGCTCAGCAGTCCTTCCGTGAGAATACTTGGAGACGACGCAACGGTGATCGCCTATGTACGCCTGACTCAACGAATTGGTGGTGATAAAAAAAGCATGACCAGCTCCACTCAGGAAACGCGTGTATGGCAGCGAATCGGTGGCACCTGGAAGCACGTTCATTTTCACCGGACATGATTTAACGGGGTACTTTCTTCATTCAAAAAGGTGCATTCTTTGCAGTAATCATGTGTGCAGCAACTGTGTGATCGATCACTTTCCATGTTGCAGCATCGACGTTTCCGTTTGGTAGTGGGTGCCGTTTGGCGTATAATCCGACCAGATCAATACTGAGATCCACCCGTCGCCGAGATGCAGCCCCCCCTCAGTCGCCCACCTCAGCCCAAACACATCTGCCTTGAGAACTGAACTTTTATTCTCTCGTGAACTGCTGCAGTTGTCTTACATCATTTGTGGCGTAACTTGGTGCATGGTTGCGAATGCAACTAACTCAGCTGATTTCTTTGAAAGGAAGATACGCCCCACATTCGTGGCACATTGCTACGAGTGCCATGGTGGAGACGAGGCTAACATCCAAGGTGGCCTCCGACTCGATGACCCCACAGCCATGCGGCGAGGTGGCGAGACCGGGCAAGTCATCAAACCAGGTGACATCGAGGGCAGTGCATTGCTCGCGGCACTCCGTTACGACGATCTGAAAATGCCACCGGAAGGGAAACTGCCTGAGCACGTCATCCGTGACTTTGAAATTTGGATTGCCGCTGGCGCAACGGATCCACGCACAAGCAGGAAGGAAGGCGAGGAGAAAGCAACTCAATTCGACTGGGAAGAAATCAGATCCCGATGGACCTTTCAATCACCCTCGAGCCATGCTAGTCCCAAGACAAAAAATCCAGATTGGTGCACGACCACAATGGATGCTTTCATACTGAAAAGATTGGAAGCGAGTGGCACCAGCCCCAATGTTTCAACGGATCGCAGCACATTCATCAGGCGACTTTCTTTTGACTTGCGTGGCCTACCACCTTCACCCACAGAAGTAGCAGACTACTTGGCAGACAAGAAGCCCGACAGCAAGCGACGACTCGTCGATGCATTTCTTGCGTCGCCCCAGCACGCCGAGAAATGGTCACGACTTTGGCTGGACATCGCTCGCTATGCCGAGGACCAGGCACACAAAGTCGGCAGCAATGACTCCTTAACCTACCCTAATGCCTACTATTACCGTGACTGGGTTATCAATGCGATTGCGAATGACCTTCCTTACGACCAGTTCATCCGACTGCAACTGGCAGCTGACCTCATCGTTCCAGAAGACGAACAAGAACATATTGCGTTAGGTTTTCTTGGACTTGGGCCAAAGTATTACCGTCGCAACTCGCCAGAAGTCATGGCGGACGAATGGGAAGATCGCGTGGATACCGTTTCCAGGGGCCTGCTCGGTTTGACCGTAGCGTGCGCACGGTGCCATGATCACAAGTACGACCCTATCCCTACAGCAGACTACTATGCTTTAGCTGGTGTATTTGCGAGTACTGAGATGTTCAACCGCCCGCTAAACCAAGCGGTTACAAAGCAAGGCAAAGGTCAAGCCAAGAAACCTCAAGACGCTTACCATCTGGTACGTGACGGGAAACCCATTGACCTGAATGTGATGATCCGGGGTGATGCCAAGAAGAAGGGAAAATTGGTACCAAAACGATTTCTGACAGCTTTGTCTGAAGAACCTATCTTTTTCAAAAATGGCAGTGGTCGAAGCGATCTTGCCGATGCCATCACTGCGGAATCCAATCCGCTGACGGCCCGCGTTCTGGTAAACCGTGTATGGGAGCAGCTATTGGGACACGCATTGGTTGGTACTCCGAGTAACTTCGGTGCGCTCGGTGAGCAGCCCACTCATCCTGATTTATTAGATGATCTTGCTGTCCGCTTCATGAATCATGGTTGGTCTTGGAAATGGCTTCAACGCGAAATTGTACTTTCTTCGACGTACGGTCAGAGCAGCCATATCGATCCCACCAAACTTGCTTTGGATCCGGAAAACCGATTACTCAGCAGAATGCCAAGACGGCGTTTGAGTGTTGAAGCGTATCGCGATGCCATATTGTCAGTAACTGGTCGACTCAACTCAACAATTGGCGGTCATTCAATGCAACCAGACCAACCGGATGAAAGTCGCAGAACGCTGTACAGCGAGATCAGTCGCATGAACCTGAACCCGATGCTCGCCCGCTTTGACTTCCCCGATCCAAATGCGCACAGTGCCACGCGTTTTGAAACCACAACTCCACTGCAGAAACTTTTCCTTTTGAATAGCGAATTCATGGTTTTCCAGGCAAACGCACTGGCCACTCGGCTGAAACAGCATGGCGGTTCAACTCGCTCCAAAATTGAACATGCTTACCAGCTATTGTTTTCCCGCAACGCAGACGCGATTGAAGTGTCACTGGCAGAGCAATTTTTGGTTCAGGAAAAAACAAACCAAGACACGCAGGCCCCCCCCGATGCATGGCCGCAATACGCACAGGCCCTGCTGATCAGCAACGAAATGTTCATGGTGGACTAGCATGCAATTACAGCTTTCTCGTCGTGATCTTCTCCGCCGGGCAGCAACCGGTTTTGGGACCATCGGCCTCTGCGGTGCCTTGCAATCGGCCAGCGGATCAACAACACAATCCGATGACAAAAGTGCTCCACGAGTGGTGCACCATCCTGCCCGCGCGAAGCGTGTCATTTTCCTTTTCATGAACGGTGCGCCTTCGCACGTCGACACTTTTGATCCCAAGCCGATGCTGGCAAAACACGAGGGTGAATCACCCTTGGAAGATATTGCAGGAAAAAACCGTGCTGCTGGTTACATGCCATCACCCTTCAAGTTCGCCGCCCATGGCGACAGCGGCGTGGTCATGAGCGAACTTCTGCCGAAACTCGCCAAGCATGCTGATGATTTATGCGTCATCCGCTCAATGCACACCGATGTCCCCAATCATGAGCCAGGCTTGCTACTGATGCAATCCGGACATCAACAACCAACACGTCCCAGCATGGGTTCATGGTTGTCATACGGACTGGGCACCGAAAATGAAAACCTTCCTGCCTTCGTTGCCTTGTCCCCGGGATTGCCAGTTGTTGGCCCCCAACTGTGGTCCAGTGCTTTTTTGCCCGGCCAACACCAAGGCATTGAGGTCAATACAAACCACACTGAGGTAGAAAATTTAATCAGCAACATTCGCCATCCCAACCTGAGCACCGCAGCACAGCGTAAGCAGTTGAAATTGGTCCAAGCGTTGAACGCCCAACACCAGGAATCTCGACCGAGCGATGCAGCACTGGAAACACACATACGCTCGATGGAGCTTGCATTTCAGATGCAAAGCGAAGCATCCGAAGCGTTTGACCTGTCACTGGAATCAAAACAAACTCGCGAGTCCTACGGCAACTCGGAGTACGGTCGAAGCTGTCTGCTTGGGCGTCGGCTACTGGAACGCGGAGTACGTGTTGTCCAGGTATTTTACGTCAGCAAAGGGCAGAAGCAGCCTTGGGACACCCACAAGAACAACAATCAATCGCACCGCACGTTATGCGCCGATGCTGACCAGGGAACAGCGGCCTTATTGAATGACCTGAAGAATCGCGGAATGCTCGAGGACACGCTCGTGATCTGGGGTGGCGAGTTTGGCCGCACACCCTACGCGCAAGTGGACAAGTCGAAAGACAAGAAAAAAGCTGGCCGCGATCACCACCACACAGGCTTCTCCATGTTCTTGGCTGGCGGTGGCATACGCGGAGGATTCACACATGGCTCGACGGATGATTTTGGAATGCATGCTGTCGAAAAGCGGGTGCATGTGCATGACCTTCATGCGACGGTTCTGCATCAGATGGGAATCGACCACAAAAAACTTACCTTCCGGTACTCAGGACGTGACTATCGACTGACCGATGTTCACGGCCGCGTCGTTCATGACCTGATCTCTTAACTTCATCCTGGCACCTGTTCCATGATCTTCTCACGCCTAACGTTTCTTCTTGTCGCAGCTCTATCCCTCGCGACAACCGCGACCGGAAAGCAGCCCAACATTCTGTGGCTTACCAGCGAAGACAACGGCCCCCAACTGGGTTGTTATGGTGATGAGTATGCCCAAACTCCGAACATCGATGCACTTGCTCAAAGGTCGCTTCGCTACCACCGCTGCTGGTCCAATGCTCCCGTATGTGCACCAGCAAGAACCACCATCATCTCCGGAATGTACGCCACCAGCCTCGGCGGACATCACATGCGTAGCGGAGTCCGATTACCAACGAATTTCAGTACTTATCCCGACATTCTTCGCAAAGCAGGCTACTACTGCACCAACAATTCCAAGAAAGACTACAACTTCGCCGCCGAAGATGGTGGCTGGAATGACAGCGGCAGAAAAGCTCACTGGCGCAATCGCCCAGAAAGCGAAACGCCGTTCTTCTCTATCTTCAACTTCACAGTGAGTCACGAAAGTAAGATTCGAACAAGGCCTCACCAACTCAAGCATGATCCTTCCAAAGCACCGCTTCCCGCCTACCACCCGGACACTCCGGAAGTCCGACATGACTGGGCTCAGTACTATGACAAGATGACCGAAATGGATCAGCAAGTTGGCGCAATCCTCGCTGAACTTAAAGCGGATGGCCTCAACGACTCAACCATCATTTTCTACTATGGTGATCACGGCAGCGGTATGCCACGAAGCAAGCGTTGGCCGTTCGATTCGGGGCTACGTGTCCCACTTTTATTGCACGTACCGGCCAAATACAGACAATTGGCTCCCGCTGATTATGCCAGCAGCAAAGTCACCGATCGTCTTGTCTCTTTTGTTGATCTGGGACCAACTGCCATCAGCCTGGCTGGACTGAAGCCACCGACCAGCATGCAGGGCATACCGTTTGCTGGCAAGTACAACGGAGCAGCAAAGAAATATCTTTTCGGCTACCGAGGACGCATGGACGAACGCATTGACATGGTCCGCACATGCACCGACGGCAGATTCATCTACATGAGGCATTTCTATCCCGACCGCCCGTACCTGAAACATGTTGACTACATGTTCCAAACCCCCACAACTCGAGTCTGGAACGACATGTACCGAGCGGGAGATCTGAACGCCGCTCAGGCAAAATTCTGGCAAGATAAACCAGTCGAGGAGCTTTTTGATCTGCAAACTGATCCTGATGAAATCAACAACCTGGCAACCTCGCCTGACTACCAGAAGAAGACAACCGAACTGCGAAACACGCTTCAAAAATGGATGCAGGAAACACTCGATCTGGGTTTGCTACCCGAAGCGGAGATGCACCGTTTGGCAGGCTCACAATCTCCCCGGGAGTACGCTGTAACACATAAGAAACTTTTCGCCCGTTTGTCAGAGTTGGCTTTTCGTTCAATGGACCAAAGCAATGGATACTCGACTGAAGAATTGGTAAATCTTTCGTCAGATCCTCATAGTGGAATACGCTTTTGGGCTGTCCGTGGATTGGCAGTCCGACCTGCCACTGATACGAAGCGAAATAAAACCCTGATTACTGCTAGCAGCGATGAGTCACCCAGCGTAGCGATTGCCGCCTGCGACGGCCTACTTGCTAATGAGAGCAGGTCCACTCAGCGAAAGGCTATCGAGCGTCTTATTGAACTGGCCGACGTAAATCGCCACGGACACTTTGCAGCGGTAGCCGCGCTGAATGCCCTTGACATGAATGCTGACCTGAGTGCTTCAGAGAGAAAACGGTTGGCAAGCCTGAGTCGACAAGCAAAAAAACCTCCCATTCGACTGGGTAAGTATGTCGGGAAACTCATCGATCACGCGACAAGTTCACAATAGATCGATGACTTGATGCCTAAAACAGGCATCTGCCAATCCGAACATCCACGTCAGAACACCAATGAATTTTGACAAACCGCCCTCCGGCATTGGAATGAAACTGGTCGAGGGCTCAGACGACCAATTGGTCATCTTCATTCCCCCAGGAGGTGCAACATGCCGATCCATTGGATTCTTCGCACTGACGTGGCTAGGTATCGTCACGGCAGGCAGCACGATTGCTTTCCTCGTTTCGATACATGCCTAGGGCCGACTACCCCCGCTTTGGGTCTTAGTCTGCCTCCTATTCTATTTTATCTTCTTTGGCGTTCTCTGTGCGTGGCTACGGATGCGGTTCACCACAACGCTTATCGCAGTAACAGTGGACCAATTCGACATTGAGCAGACTTGGCTCGGCCGAAAGAAGTTCAAAACTTTCTCACTGGACCAGAATTCAAGAGCGGGCTTGTTTCATACCTAAACGCAAAATCATCGGGCTGTTCATGCCCTCCGTGTTCAAACCGTAGATAGATCGAACCGATGGCCAAAATTCGCGACGCGACTCTCATACCAGGAAAAAAAGTGGCTCTCTGGAGCCATCAACAATTTCCTCCGCAACTCTCCCTCAGAAATTTTATCCGACAAATCTTACTACCACGTTAATAGCGATGCTTTGCCTGCACAAGGCAATGGAAAAGTTGCAGGTGAGCAGCGCGTTCAGGAGCATGTCCACAAAAGCGACAAAACGGACTGGCGAAACAGTGAACAGAACCGTCGAAGACAAAGACTCGAAGTTCTCATGGGTCGCAAAACTTTGCTTCTCAAACACCCACCGTCTATTCCCCCGCACAAGTTGCCGCGTGACTCGTCAATTCGCATTGACCTCAGTGACAACGAGACATTGGCATTCAGCTATCGATTTAAAATCACTCACCCGATAAAGTACATCCTTACCGCCTTCCTTACGATCTTTTGCACCTTTTGGTACGGCGTTGCTTTGACAGTCATGTACAGCATTCTCTCAGTCGGTAATGCTGACAATTGGTTCTTCGCTCTTATTCCGCCTTTGCTCATCGTTCTTGGCCTTGCACCTCTAAGCATCCTCGTTTTCCTGATTCAGGGAAGAGCGAAAATCAAAATCGACCATGAACGAATCACTGGATCGATTGGCGCACTATTACTTCATAAGACGATCACCATTCCCACCAGGTCAATCTTGGATGTTGGGATTGGAAAACCGGCCTTCAAGGTGCCAATGACAACGCTTTTGATTTCAAACAAAGCAGTAAGCTGCATGGTCAACTCGTCCGAACGGGACATACCCCTAACATTGAGTTCGAACAGCACCCTCAATGATCAGGTGGCCGGATTGGTGAGAGGGCATTTAAAATTCGTTGGCATTGATTTGCCCCACGAAGGAAGTGAGGCAGAAACCGCAGAGAGAACTGGATGAAATCATGAATAGCAGATACGGAGAAAATCAGCCTTCGTCATTCTATTGATCGTTCTGCATCGCCATGATAGCCATGGCAGTTCCTGCATGCGTCAGGAAGTGGCGACTATCTCGGCTCACTGACCGTGTGTACCAACGCCCACTTTGTCTTTGATTTTTTTTAAGCCAAGACCGTCCATTTTGGATCACCTCACGATCCCGTTTCACTCCTGCCTTTGTCAGCATGAAGACGGCAAAGCCTGTTCCATAGCCATCGCTGGTTGCAAGATCAGGAACACCACCGTCCTCTCTATCCCACTTGCCGAGAGAAGGTGTGTTCCAACCACCATCGGGTCTCTGCAGTGCGATCAATTCCGCAACGGTTGAATCGATTTCTTTTTGAGTCATCCAACCTGGCTTGAGTGACTGGGCCCACAACAAAATTGCACGATGATGCAAACGCAGTTCCTGTTTTCTAATTTGACTCAGATAGGTCTCCAATCTGGCAATACCACTCTGAACGTGCTTCTGGCGAAGATAGGTTCGAGGAGCAGCACTGACAGCAACCGCAGCAACGACGGCGCCATACTGGTCATCAGATTCCATTGGCGGCCAATCACATTTCAACCAGTCAAATCCTCCGTCGGGTTGCTGCACCTGCCACATTTTATCTAAAGCAATCTTGGCACTTTGACTCAAAGGTTTGCCAAGATTTCGGTCAACCACAGTCAGGGTCATTGCCGCCATCACCACCTCGGAATCCCATCTTGGACCTTTTTCTGGCCAGCGTATCTGAACGAGATCATCCAGTTCGTTCCGCACTTCCTGAAAATACTTTGGTGGCTGATCCAACCCTGAAACGGCCATGAGATGAGCGAAGTTGGTATGGCATGTAAAACACTTGTATTTGTTTGTCCACGCCATCGAAGTGCGATCCAAAAAATCGACAGCCCTCTGATGTGAAAAATCTGGTGCGATAGCCTCCTCGCCGCTCACCTGAAGAATCTGAGGTTCTTCTGCGATCAAGCAACCTGCCGCGCCAGCACCCATAAGACCCATCAAAAAAACCAGAGACGTGATCCGGAGCTTCATTTGATGCATGGCACACGTCAGTTAATTAAGAGAATAAGGGGGGATGTCTGGGAATCAACGCATCGGCAAAACATTTCGGCAGCAAATCTAAACTAATCTGTCGCCGGTCACGTTACGAAGATGGCACCATCAACTGAAAGGCGTCACGACAAACTGAAATCACAATGCGGTGACACCTCACTCCTGAATACGATTATACCGAACCCAAGACCGTCGTCAGGTGTCTCACACTGCCTGATGGTCGAAATTCGGCGTGGCGAGTTGGGCTGATCGCCAACAAGGCATTACAGGGAGGATTATTTTAAACGAGATTCCCTCAGGGGTGTTGTCCCGGGCAGACCACGGTGTTCGCTCAAGTCCATCCACGACCGCAGTTTCGCCCATCTCATCCAGCCTCGGCAGAGCATCTACATCAAAAAAACGTTCCACGCTATGCTGTTCGCTGAGTTTACTTGATTCCACCATGGGACATCTGATTAATGGAAATTCTGGGCGGACCCATCTACAGCGTGGCTGGTGCTGGCGAATCACACGGCCCGGCGGTGACGACCATTGTTTTCGGGTGTCCTGCCGGTCAGCGGATTCGCCGAAACGATGTCCAGCGTTATCTGGACCGCCGCCGTCCAGGCGGAAATCGACACGGCACCCCCAGAAATGAAAAAGACAAAGTCATCTTTCTTTCCGGTCTTTACAGGGAAGATCACGAACAACTACTGACTGGATCAACGCTTTCCGTCGAGGTCGAAGATCAGACCTACGAGACCGAAGGCTACGAAGACGGTTTCACAACAGGCGAGCCGATTTCGGCAATCGTCTTGTCCACATCGAAAAAATCCGGTGACTACACCCAATTCAGTGGTCAGACCGGTGAAGTCAGACCGGGGCACACCGACTTGGTGAAGTTCCATAAATCATCTGGATTTGTCGATGTGAGAGGCGGAGGCAGATCAAGTTACCGGTCGACCATCAGCGATGTCATTGGTGGCTCGATCGCACGCTTGTTTCTGCAAGAGCAGTTTGGAACGCTCATTCTTTCGTCTATTTCACAGGTGGGATCCCTGCGGTCATCGATCTCTTTGGCACAACACTTTGAAAAAGTGATTGAGCAAACGGGTTCAGCCACCATTGCCCACGAAACAATCGAAGAAGCAATCCAGCAAATGGAGGCTTCTGAAATTCACTCACTTGATTCAGACTTCGCAGTCGCAGCCGGCGAGCTGATCAAGAGCACGCGAAAAGCGGGGGATTCTCTGGGAGCCGCGGTTGAAGTCGTTGCGCTCAACGTGCCGCCTCTGCTGGGTGACCCTTTGTACCAAAGCTTGAAAGCCAGACTGATGGGCAGCCTTGGAGGATTAAACGCGGTCCAAGCGTGTGAGATTGGTGCAGGAGCCAAAGTAATTGAGAGGTTAGGAAGCGAAAACAACGACCCAATACGCAGCCATGGGTACACCAGCAACTCTCACGGAGGACTTCTGGGAGGTATCACGACAGGAATGCCAATTGTGTGCCGAGTCGCTTTCAAACCAACTTCAACCATCAACTCACCGCAACAATCCGTTCAGAAGAATCTTAGCGAGATTGAATTCGAACTCGCCAAAGGCCGGCACGATCCCTGCGTTGGTGTCCGAGCCGGGGTGACACTGGAATCTCGGGCATCGATTGAAATCATGAATGCCGCTCTGTCCCAACAGACACAGCAAATCAACATCGACGCACCCAGACTTTTCTGAACAGGTTGATGACGGGGTAACAGATAATCGGGCAAGGTCCCACGATCAACGGGTCCCCCCATTGTCGATACGGCTCGCTGCTTAATCGAGGGCACTCAGCCCATGCTGCTCGATCTTCAAAACCTTCTCCAGTCGTCTGGCATGTCGTTCTTGTGGCACATAACGAGCTCTCAAGAACGAGTCAATAATTTCGAATGCCAATTCCGAGCCAATGATCCTGCCCCCAATGCACAGGACATTCATATCATCGTGCTCAACACCTTGGTGAGCCGAGTAAGTATCGTGACAAACCGCGGCTCGGATACCGGGAATTTTATTGGCCGCCACACTCACTCCCACACCGCTACCACAAACCACGATGCCGCGGTCTGCCCGTCCCTCAATGATTTCTTTAGCAACCGCGACAGCAAAGTCTGGATAGTCACAACTCTCACTGCTGTTCGTGCCACAGTCCGTCAGCGAGATGCTTGTTCCATTGAATCGCTCAGCGACAACCTGCTTCAGTGGGAATCCTGCGTGATCACCACCGAGAGCAATGCGGAGAGAAGTTGTTCCGGACATGAATTGCTTGGCAGAAATCGGGTAGTTCAGGGAAAGGTTCAGGCATTGTTACGTTTCCTTGCTCCATCTGCACCCCGGGATCAAGCTTTGAGCGTGCAGACAGCCTCAGAAATCAATGGACTGCCTGAAATCACGATCACAATTCAGCCATTTTCGTTGATTTTCCAATGGAACCACTTGGTTTCGATCATCCGTTGCTAACTGGCGGCTGGCATGATTCGGCGTCGGGCTCCTTCGATTGAGCTGGATTTACCATGTCGAAATCACATTTCCCGGACAGTTTTCCGCAATGGACGGTGGCTAGAAAACGATAACTTTGAAGTGGTCAGCGTGAACGCAGGGCAAAAGCTTGCCCACACCGCATCCAGCTCACTGCTTGATGTTTCTGCGGCGAGAATGGGGAACCAGCGACCGTTGGTGGGATACTCGGCTCATCGGCAAAGCTCAAAATTCGAACATACATGGCGAGCTTCAGCGGACCCAAAGTTGATTGACAGGATGAACAAGACCAATAAATGCCAGCAAACTGGCGACTTAGCTGTTGTGACGATTTTTGGCCTTTGATACGTTACCGAGTCAAACGTGCAACATTGTGTTGCGCGTAGACGACCATTTCCTACCCTAACCCCCGAGACGTCGAGCGACTGGGTCGTCAGTCAGCTCCGCTCACCTCTGGAAAAACACATGGTTAATCGCAACCTCATCCGCAGCCTAGACGATGACGATATCGTCAATGAACTGGCAGTTTTGGCCCCCGAAGAAGAAGCAGACGAGTGGTTGCTGGACTGGCTGGAACAGGATCAGCAAGACTACGCACAAGGCGAAATCGTCGATGGCAGGATTGTAGAAGTCAACGATGAATGGGCTTTGATCGACGTCGGCTTCAAAAGTGAAGGTACCGTCAGCCTCAATGAATGGAGCCCGGAAGAAGAAAAGCCAGTCGTCGGCACGACTGTAAAAGTCCTGATCGAAGAGATGGAGGACGAACTTGGGGCCGCGGATGACCCCTATGGAATGATCTCGCTGAGCAAGAGCAAAGCAGAAAAGATCATCGAGTGGGAAAAGATCATCGGAGAGATCAGCGAGGGCCAAGTGGTCACCGGTACGGTCATCCGAAAGATCAAAGGTGGTTTGCTGGTCGATATTGGCGTCAATGTGTTCTTGCCCGGAAGTCAGGTCGACATTCGTCGTCCCGGCGATATCGGGGATTTCATTGGCCGCGTCATCCAAGCCGAAGTTCTGAAAATCGACGATACCCGTCGAAATATCGTCATCAGCCGTCGTTCGCTCATCGAACGGCAGCGTGAAGAAGATCGTGCTTACTTGATGAAGGAACTGGAAGTCGGTCAAATCCGCAAAGGTATTGTCAAGAACATCGCCGACTTTGGTGCGTTCGTCGACCTCGGCGGAATCGATGGCTTGCTGCACATCACGGACATGGCTTGGGAGCGAATTGGGCACCCAACCGAAATGGTCTCGATTGACCAGGAAATCGAAGTCAAAGTGCTTCATATTGATCGGGAAAAGCAGAAAATCGCTCTCGGTTTGAAGCAGAAAGACCGCAATCCTTGGGAAAACATCGAATCCAAGTACCCTGTCAGCTCCGATCACAAAGGCGAAGTTGTCAACGTGATGAGCTACGGAGCCTTCGTCAAACTCGAGCCCGGCATCGAGGGTCTGGTACACATCAGTGAGATGAGCTGGACTAAACGCGTCAATCACCCAAGCGAATTGGTCAACATTGGCGACGAAATCGATGTCAAAATCTTGGGAGTTGACCCTGAAGGTCAACAACTGTCCTTGGGTATGAAACAGACCCAAAAGAACCCATGGGATGAAGTGATCGATCGCTACCCAGAGGGCCAAGACGTCACCGGCAAGGTGCGAAACCTTACCAATTACGGTGCTTTCATCGAATTGGAAGAGGGCATCGATGGCTTGCTGCACGTCAGCGACATGTCTTGGACACGAAAGATCGGCCACCCCAGCGAATTGCTGGAGAAAGGCCAGGAAATCAAGTGTCGAGTGCTCAGCGTCGACGAATCACGACGTCGTATTGCACTGGGCCTGAAGCAACTCGATAACGACCCATGGGATGGCGACATTCCTGATAAGTACCAGCCAGGACAACTCGTCAAAGGCTCCGTCACGAAGATCACCAACTTTGGTGTCTTCATTGGACTGGAAGACGGCTTGGAAGGCTTGCTGCACATCAGCGAATTGGCCGAACACAAGGTCGAAGACCCCGAAGAAGTCGTCAAAGTTGGCCAAGAACTGGAAGTCAAAGTGCTTCGAGTGGACACAGACGAGCGTAAAATCGGACTGTCACTCAAACGAGTTGATTGGGGCGAGGAAGAAGAACGTGCTGCCGCTGAGGCTGAAGCCGCAGAAGCGGGTGATACCATGCCAAGCGTGGACGGCGACCTCAAAGGTGGCCTCGGCTCTGGCGAAGGACCGCTGATCCCAACCAGCGAATGAGTTAACTCATTCGAATTGCGTTGAAAACAACAAGCCAGTCCCACATTCGCGGGGCTGGCTTTTTTCGTGGCTAACTAACCACAGCAATAGCCGCGAACAACGTCACCGCGAACTCTTCACCAAGGGCAGCCCGGACCTACCAACAATCTCGAAACTCGCCCGTTTCCAAATCTGGTGGCCCACCCTTCTCAGGCTGCCCAAACAGCATGACAGCTGAATGCTTGCAAGCTGTAACAGACCGGCAAAAAAAAATCCGCCGCGTGTACGCACGCGGCGGATTGAGTCGATCGAGATGGTCTATTTGCTCTGGGTCAAACCAGATTCTTTCGTACCGCCCAAACGGCCGCCTGTGTTCGATCACTTACACCAATTTTGCGGAGAATATGCTGGACGTGCTCTTTGACCGTTTCGTAACTAATCCCGAGCATTTTGGCGATCTCCTTGTTGGTTAACCCAAGAGCCATTTGCCTGAGCACTTCACTTTCGCGTTGCGTTAGTGGGACCTCAATATCTTGGCTAAGCCGTGGGGTGGCCAACGCCCCCGTCACGCGCCGCAGCTCTTCCCTCGTCCAAGCCGACTCACCAGCAACGGCGGTCTGAAGAGCTTCGACCAATCTCGCACGCGAGGCTGACTTCAACACGTATCCGGATGCCCCCAAAGCAACAGCTCGTGCGATGTAGGTGGGGTTGTCATACGCCGAGAACAGCACGATGGGCAAATCCGGGTGATCCAGCTTCATTCGCCCCAAGGCATTCAAGCCATCACCACCCTCCATGCGAATATCCATCAAGACAACATCAGGAGTCGCAGTCTCGATGGCAGCGAGTGCTTCGGCTGCTGAAGCCGCCTGCCCGACAATCTCCAAATCTGTCATCTCTAACATTGAGTGCAGTCCGAGCCGGATAATTTCGTGATCATCAACAATCAGTAATTTCTTGCTCATTGTAATTCCAAAGAGTAGGACGCAGTGTCATGGTCATCGTTATCACCTGAATCCAGTGCTGATGATAAGAAGCACACGAAGACAGGATCCTTGCTTGCCTAGTTAGTTTCGCTTAGCACGGCTGGGAATTCGGTCCACTCCCGCAATTTGGGCTATTAGCCTATCCCCAGTCAAAATCCATGATAGCGTAAAAGGTGCAGTGCCAACCCGCTAAATTGGTGAAACAAGGGATTACTAATATACCAATCGGCCGCCAAGCGACAATTCATCCAACAGGGCTTACCAACCCTGACACAGCGTTACAAGCCCTTACAAAACAGGGCATCAATGACAAGTACGCCAAGCAGCGGCGAGGATGATGTCGACCATGTCCCTGCACTTTGGTCACTCGAAGGCTTCCACGCCAACAAAGCAAGGCGACCATTTTTCCACCGAAAGCGAGCTGCTAGTCAAAGATGCTGGAATGGCCAAACAAGCTGAAATGCTTGCTCATTGATGCCACAAACGCGTACCACAAGATGAAACGTTAGCCCACCGCACCATGCACAGCCAGTTGCATTAGTTGGACGATGCGTTTGAACTTGCCATCCGCTTTGCTGCCACCATCTCGTGGTATTGCAGACGGAGGTTTTTAAGCCAGAAGATGAGGTAGATATTGGCCACAATAGAAATCAGTAACAGTCCGTTGAACAGCGGCTGAGTTGTAACTGATTCTGTTTCGATCACCCGAGTTTCTGTGAATTGGGGCATGCTGCCCGTGGCTGAAGCCAGCGTAGCTCCGCCAGTTTGGTGTGGTTTTGCGTCGCTTGGAGAGTGCCTAAATTTCGATACTCCCTCATTTTGCATGGTCGTGCTTGCATGCGTCACCAAATTCCCACCCTCGGCGTGTGGGCGGACATTGGTCATGTGGGTTGCTGTTTGGTTTGCGAATGAACCACCAAAGCCTGCTGCTCCAGTCGCTTGTGTCTGCTGGTTGAGTCGTTGACCACGATCGATTCCGGGAGCACTAGCGATGCGTTGCCCTGTACGATCAACGGGTTGTCCAAAAGCATCCACCGACCATGCACCGGCAGCCACCTGTGCAGCTGACAGTCGAGCGTCAGGTCGCGATGCGGAGAAGCCTGCATTTGCATTCGGGACACTGGATGCGACCGCAGGATAAGCAGTTTTGGACGGTTGGCTGAAAGCAGCTGATGGATTCGCACCGAAGCGACCGATTGGCGGCTGCCCGACAGGCACGCCCGCTACAGCCTGCCCCGATGACGTAGCACGCATTGAATTCAAATTGCTCGCATTCGTTGCTTCGCGGGCAGGGCGTGACGTAGTGGAGCCAACACCAAAGCCGGCCGCAGCGTTGGGGTTGGCAGTGTGGTTTCGACTAAAAATAGTGTCCGTTGTGGGCACGTGCACAAATCCTAATGTCCCGGAATTCGTTGTTGATTGCGGCACGGTGGAGTAGGCAGATTGATCTGTGCGACCGGCAGTCGCTGTTGTTAATCCGCTGGGCGTTCGCCCGAATGTGTCGGTTGGCAACAAGGGACTCGCCCCTGTACTGCGTATTCCTGACGCTGCAGCATTTGCCGCTGCTCCCGAATTGGCACCAAAGGCCGAAGGGTTTGATCCTGTCACTGCAGGAGCCGTTGTGGGCAGGGGAAACTGCCCCCAATTGGTCGTTCGAGTCGCGGCGTCACGCGATGAAACCGGCGGGGCTGCTCGTGTAGAAGTAGCAGCTGTTGTATTGACAGAACTGGAACCAGCAGGTGCCAAACCGGCTGACCCCGTGAACGGTGGCACGGGTAATGACGGTGGGTTTGCAGCTGTCGTTGAAGGCAATGTCGTTCCGTTCGTCACACCTACTGCGGAAGCCGCAGGGTCGATAGGACGACCAGCACGATCAACATTCTGCGAGAAAGTCTGTCCCGCTTCCGCCAAGGAAGGTGGAACCGAGGGAAAACTGAATCCTGAGCCAGCAGCGCCAGAATTATCTGGCTTTCGCAATGTGATCACTCGAGAGTTGCGAGCCGCATTTAAGACGCAGCCTACCGAATCACTCCCAAGCTCTGGAATTGCTATGGGGGATGAATCATCTGTCTGCTGCAAATGGTGAGCATTTGCATTGGCTGTATTTTTGGTAAGGCCGACCGTGGCTTTGCTAAAAACGGTGCCGTCCGCAACAAAACAGACTGCCACGTCATGCGCAGACACTTGATCCGCGAGAGCTTCCCTCGCCTGCAACCCATGATCCAAAGCGTTGGAACATGGCAAGCGGGATTCAGAGAGTCGCTGAACATCAGCGGTCGGAGAAACACAAACGCCGAGGTGAGGCTGGGCACTCAACATGCCGAACAACGTCACCATCAGTAGCACTGGGACTGCGCCCATCGTTCAATCCTTGAATGATGCTTATAAGTCGTGGTCTTACCGAGTGCCGTCTAGCACAACAAACCACGAGGATTTTGCATGAATGTTAGCGTCATGGTCCACGCTCGGTAAAGAGAGATTTTTCCCCACTGCTGATCCTGGCGATGTGCATTCTCAGCAAGGCAACGCGTACTCAATTTGCCAATGCAAGCAATTTGGAGTGACCGTCCACCAACATTTCACAAGCCGTTTGGATATCCTGGACTTGAGTGAATCGTCCCACACCAAACCTTGCGCTACGGCGGGCGGTCGACTCGTCAATTCCCAAAGCAGTCAATACGTGGCTGGGCGCAGAATGTGCAGCACTGCAAGCCGAACCACTGCTGAACGCGATCTCGGGCACGGATGACATCCACGCCTGCCCCTCAATTGCTGGCAAAGCAAGATTTAGATTTCCTGGCAACCGGCGTTCTTGACCAAAATCTGGCCCATTCAGCTGCAAACCATCGATATGTGAGTTCAAAGTGTTCCAGATTTGGTCACGAAACTGAGCAACGCGATCATGATGTTCTTGCATTTCATCGTTACATAGCTGCATGGCGGTCGCCATCCCGATGATCCCCGCTGGGTTCATCGTCCCGCTTCGGATTCCACGCTGCTGGCCTCCTCCCACAATTTGTGGATTCAGTCGAACCCTTCGGTTCGAATTGCCAACCATCAGCAATCCTGTCCCTTTGGGACCATAGAGTTTGTGGGCGGTGGCACTCAAGAGATCAATGTCCACATCCATCATATCGACTGGAATACGCCCCACAGCCTGCGTCGCATCGCTATGCAGCAGTGCTCCGCGATCATGGCACAAACCCGCGATTTCTTTCATCGGCGCGATAGCACCAATTTCGTTGTTAGCCCACATCACGGAAACGAGGGCAGTGTCGTCATCAATGGCTTCTTCGAGTTTTTGCAGGTCAACGATCCCGGCATTGGCGGAACCGCTCTGTTGCACAGGAACGTGAGTGACTCGAAAGCCACTGCTTTGAAGATCTGTAAATACATCCAACACAGCGGGATGTTCCGTCGTCACAGTGACAATGTGCCTGCGTTTTTGACGCGGGTGCAGGCACATACCCCGAATCGCCAAATTGTTGCTTTCCGTAGCACCACTGGTCATGACCACGGAATCAACGGGAGCATTGAGCAATTGAGCAATATGGCCAACTGCTTTTTCCATGGCTTGATGCGATTCCACCCCCAGCGAGTGACTGCTGTGTGGGTTGCCATAATGTTCCGAGAGCCAAGGCACCATTGCGTCTACAACTCGTGGATCGCATCGAGTCGTGGCATGGTTATCAAGATAAATCATTCTGCCGACCTGTAAGTAAACTCATACAACTCTAAATTGCCATTGGGATATTTCATGTACGGTGGCTGAAAACCGCAAAAGCAACTGGCGTCAAATCAGGAATACAAGGCATCAATCGCAAGTTGCGTCCAAGTTTCCAAGCGATCCCACTCAGCTCGCAAAGCATCAATGGTCATGAACCCTCCCTCAGCCAAGTCTGCTTCGTTGCTGGAGACGTCAGGAGTCTGAAGTACAAAACGATGCACCACGCCCAAATGCACTTTTCCAACATCATTGGAGGGATCATAAATCAAGCCTTCCCGCGTTTCACTGTACTCTGAGTCAAGGCACACCTCTTCTGCCAACTCACGCTGCATTCCGGTAGTGTAAGGGTCTGCTCCCTCTGCTGAATCTTCCCGGCTGATGTGACCACCGATGCCAACGCTACGCTTGGCATGCAAGCGAGACTCTCCGCCACCTCCTCCACGCGTATAAGCAAAAAGCCGGATCACGCCATCACCGTCCGTCCATTCAAGCAGGACATAAGGAATCAGTTGTTTATAGGATGGATCTGTCTCCATCGCGCCCCGAGGCTGAAACGACAACTCCTCACTTCCTAAAATGGGGACGAGAAACTTATCAACATCAGATTCAAAACCTTCGATCGTCCCGATCTGCTCAATCACGGACGCTGGAATGACTAGAATATGTTCTTCTGGAACGGACAATGAATTCTCCTTTAAAAGATAAGTGGCACGTTTAGCCGGTAAGTTGATTTCACAGGGATCAGACAACTTTGATTGAATGGCTCCGATGGAGCAGGGCAGTAGGAAAATCACCAAAGAGTGAATCCGTTATCCTTAGCATCGCTGATTTGGTTTCAGCGTTCACCCCCCTTTAATTTTTTTGGTCTGAATGCCCCTGCTGTGTTACGGCCATTAGCAATGGCCGGACGATACGCATCAGCACTGGCAGAAGTCGATTCAATGCCAACAAGAGGCCTCGTGAGTGGTCCAGACAATTGCAGCTCAAAATCACAAGAATCATGTCATGAATCAGAAAAAAAACGAAAACACTATTTCAAGACGTGTCATGGTAGGCAAGGGATTCACGGCTGGTGCTGGCTTGCTCACATCCGGCTTGCTTCCCAGCGCTCATGGAATCCTGCCAGCAACACCAAAAATTCGCATCGGCCAAATTGGAACAAGCCATCCGCATGCGGCCGGAAAACTTGCGGCGATCCGCGGACTCAATGACATTTTTGAGCTGGTTGGCGTGGTCGAGCCAAATGAAGTCCAACGCAAAAAAATCGCTGACCGAGAGGTTTATCGTGATGTCACGTGGATGAGCCAGAATGATTTACTGAATAGCGATGTTGCGGCGATTGCAGTCGAAACCCAAGTCACACAACTTGTGCCAACCGCGATGCAATGCCTGACTGCAGGGAAGCACATTCACTTGGACAAACCCGCCGGAATGTCGTTACCAGCCTGCCGTGCCATGCACAAACAAGCCGAGAAAAAAGATGTCACAATCCAAATGGGGTACATGCTTCGATACAACCCAGCCTTTGTAATGTTATTTGATATTGTAAAAAAAGGCTGGCTTGGGCGCATCACGGAGGTGACAGCTGAAATGGGGAAATTTGCAAACGATTCCCTGCGCCAGGAATTAAGTGAATTCTCTGGTGGCGGGATGTTTGAACTCGCGTGTCACTTGATCGACGCCATGGTAACGATCCTGGGACGCCCCGAAAAAATTACAGCTCACAACCGAAGCAGCTATCCGGACAAAGATACTTTTCTGGACAATCAACTTGCCGTCTTTGATTACCCCCACGCAATAGCGACGGTGCGTTGCAACCACATTGATCCCTTTGGATTCCCAAGACGTCATTTCCATGTGGTTGGCGAGCAGGGAACATTTCAAATCGATCCTCTGGAACCGCCCAAGGTTAGGCTGGCATTGGATCGACCGCGGGGGCAATATAAAAAAGGTTTTCAGGAAATTGAGATACCACCATCCGATGGTCGCTACGACGCTGAATTTGAGGATCTTGCCAACGTGATTCAAGGCAAGAAGAAACTGGCATGGAACTCAGAACATGATGTAACCGTTCAGGAATCAGTTTTGCTGGCAAGCGGAATGAAACTGTCACCCCACTTGCCTCCGACCCAACAGAACAACGATGCAAAGTAAAGCAAAGACCGTCCCCGAATACATCAAGGAACTGCCAAGTGAACGACGCAAGATCATCACTGACCTTCGCAAACTGATCAAGAAAAGTCTGCCGATTGGTTTTAAAGAAGGAATGCAGCACGGCATCTACTACGAAACCTTCTAAGACAGGACAGACAAAAAAGAAGGTCGTTCACAAACGAAGGAGCAAAGCTGACTGACGGTGCGAGACGAAAATCAACACTGCCACTGCACCGTGAGCATCAGCCAGTGGCACTCGGCGGAAGCCGCTTGAGGTGCACATACGCTTTATCAGTCGCAATGCGGCCACGACGTGTGCGCACGATTAATTCACTGCGTAGCAAGAATGGCTCAACTTCATCCTCCAACGTATCGCCGCTGACATTCATGGTATGGGCTATCGCTTCCAATCCGGCAGGCCCGCCTGCAAAGACACGAATCAGCGTATCCAGATAACCACGATCCTGTTTATCGAGACCGAGGACATCAATCCCGATCATATCGAGTGCTGCTGTCGTGACGGCGTCACTTACTTTTCCATTCGCTTTGCTCTGCGCATAATCACGCACCCAAAGCAAACGATTGTTAGCCAAACGCGGGGTGCTCCTGCTGCGTGCTGCAATTACACTTGCCGATGGATCATCGACGGGAATTTCCAGTTTCACTGAGTTGCGTCGCACGATCTCACAAAGCTCTGGCTCGGTGTACCAGCCCAGATGTTCACGAATCTGAAAGCGGTCTCTCAGTGGGGCACTCAGCATGCCAGCCCGCGTCGTTGCCCCAATCAGCGTGAATGGCCGTAATTCATAGTTGAGAGTACGAGCACTGACGCCTTCCCCCAGAACGATGTCAATCCGATAGTCTTCCATAGCGGTGTAGAGGTATTCCTCGACCGCCTTGGGAACGCGGTGAATTTCATCAATGAACAGGACACTTCCCTCGGACAAATTGGTGAGGTAGGGCAGAAGATCCTTGGGCGCTTTCAGGCCCGCACCATTGGCCATCTGGACGACCGTCTCCATTTCCGCTGGAATCACGGTTGCGAAAGTGGTCTTTCCGAGTCCCGGTGGGCCGTCAAACAGAATGTGCCCCAAGGGTTCACCGCGTTGTCGGGCTGCCTCAATCGCAATTTTAAGCCTCTCGATCACATCACGCTGGCCGACCATTTCGTCCATGCGTTTAGGACGCAGGGAGCTATCCTGCTCTGGAGGCACAGGAGCCTCCGAGGTCTCAGGATCAGATTGTTGGTAAACTGCTT
>JBPCVE010000365.1:0-27778 GCA_051010795.1 Rubripirellula sp. | reverse complement strand
CTTGATCAGACGAATAGATCACGACAGTGTTATCACTTAACCCGAGCTCTTCCAACGTCTCCATCAAGGTCCCCACACTTTCATCTACCCCCTTGATGCACCGAAGGTAGTTCTTGGCATAACGTTGATACTTCCACCGCACCAGGTCTTTACCTTTCAGGTTCGCTTGATGAAACGCCTGATCCCGAGGCTCATACGCATCCCGCCATGCTTTTAATTGAGCAGGGGTCATGCGCTGCATGTTCCTCCAGGCAGATTTATCGTACCGGCCTTTGTGGGCATCTCCATCGAAGCTAGGAACAAGATCGACGAACAAATCAAAGTTGAGATGCATATGACGGTCAATTTCAAGCTCCTGGAATCGAGCCGGAGGAGCATTGTCCTCCCATGTATCAAACAAGGTGGCCGGCTCAGGTAGATCGATGTCAGCGTAAAGATTCAGATGCCGTTTTGCCGGCATCCAATTGCGATGTGGTGCCTTGTGTTGCACCATCAACATGAACGGCTTTCCCTCTTCACGCCCTTCTTTGAGCCAATCCACGGCCAGATCAGTCACAACATCAGTGCAATGTCCTTCGATACGAGTTCGCCCGTCGGGCGTGATCATATCCGGGTTGTAGTACAAGCCTTGGCCGGGAAGCACTTTCCAGTCCGAGTAACCCTGCGGTTTCCCCTTGAGGTGTGACTTTCCATACATCGCAGTTGTGTAACCTGCGTCCTTCAATAGTTTCGGAAAGGTCTGTTGATTCCAATCGAACGAGTTGCCATTGTTCATGAAGCCATTCTTATGGCTGTGTTTTCCCGTTTGTATGACTGCACGGCTGGGTCCACAAATCGAATTGGTACAAAAGCTATTACGAAACACGATGCCTTGCGATGCCAAATCATCGATATTGGGGGGCGGATTCACGGACTGTAGCCAGCCGTCATAAGCCCCGATTGCATGCGGCGCATGATCATCACTAAAAATGAAGAGAATATTTGGCCGTTCATCTGCAACACTCGTGCCTGAGCAGAAAAATTGCCCGACAAAGATGAGCAGTAGCAGTGACAACCGAAGACAAACGCGACTCAAACGTGGTTCTTGCATAACAGCGGATCAAGAGAGGCAGGAAATATGGACACCGACGGACATTGTAGGTCGGTTTCACCAATTCAACAACGCTTAACAGGCCTCACCAGTCGTATCGTCAATTAGCGTCGCCTCCAGAAAGTCCAACAACGCCCCACAGCGCTGCTTTACTTGCAACAAATCCCGGCGGCGTAGTCGCATGCGAATCACGCCCGGCTGCTCACGATCCCAGCAGAGAACAGCCACGACAAATCCATCAAGTTCCAAATACACGTCTTCAAGCTCGGGCCTGAAGTAATCCGATGCCAACTGGGAAACCACAAGCTGCTCAAAATGCTCCAACGCAGCCTTCCAGTCATGAATACCAAGCGGTGCCTTGCCTGACTTTGCAATGATCGAATAATTCAGAACGTCATCACCACGCCTCCGGCGGCCTCGAGGCATATCGGCTCGAGTTTGCATCGCAATGATGATGCTACCGCCACCAATCAGGATGCTCCACATCCCCAGTCGATGGGCCTGACCAGCCATCTCCTCAAATCTGCGGCTTGTATTCCCATACTGACTAAGCACTATGCCAATCAGCAGAACGACACCGCCAACCCCAAACCCAACAATTCCAAGGTTAATACCGCGTGACTTAGTGAACCATCCCCGTTTTGCTAACGACGGAACCGGTTGCGAGTAATCCCGATCCAGTGGATGTATTCCATCATCTTTCTCGGTTGAATCACCCACTTCTGCCACTCACTCGAATCGCAACCCTTCTGCAAACCCAGCCCGACTCATTCTCAGCGGCGGCACACGCAGGCAAGTCCTCACCGACATCACCCCCCAACAATCTAAACTTCTGATGTCGAAGCCCAAGCCTAGGCATTCTATCCGCCGGCTGTATTCGCACCAACATCAGCTGCGTTTCCACCATCAGGAACTGTGTCAAAGTTTGTGTCGATGATTGCGGCACCACATGCATCACCGAAGGTGTTGACTGCGGTGCGGAACCGATCAAGCAACCAGTCCACACTTAAGATCAGCGCCAAATACTCAACAGGAAGCCCTACAGCATTGAGAACAATCAGCATCGTGACAAGGCCTGCCTCTGGAATCCCAGCCGCTCCGACGGCCGCCAACGTCGCGGTCAAAGCAATCGTCACCTGCTCCATGAGGGACAGGTCAATTCCAACGACCTGTGCAATGAAGATCGCTGCCGCTGCTTCATACAACGCGGTTCCATCCATATTGATCGTCGCACCCAATGGCAGCACAAAATTCGCACTGCGTTCCGAAACGCCTCCCTCTTTCTCCGCACATTCCATCGTGACCGGTAGCGTCGCTGAAGAACTGGCTGTACTGAAGGCAGTCAGAACTGCCCGGGACATCTGCCAAAGGAACTGATAGGGATTCCTACGAGTAAAGAACCAGAAAATCACGGGCAATGTGACCAACGCATGAATCCCCAGTCCACTGAGCACCGTCATCATGTACCAGCCTGTCTGCTGAATCACCTCCCCCAACTTCCCTTCCGCTTGCGCTTCGCCAAACCTAGCGGTCACCAGACAAAAAATCCCAAATGGCGCAACCTTCATCAACAGCATCACAAAGGCCATCAACGCATGGTTGATCTGTTCGATCCCAGTTTTAAGCGTGTCTACATTTTCGCCCAAGGTTGTCAGCATCCCGGCAAAAATGATGGAAAACACAATCAAAGGCAGCAGGTTGGTCTCGCTTGCTGCTGTAAACAGATTGTCAGTAAAAAGAGACGTGACAAGGTTCTCGATGATCATCCCAATGGTGGGTTCTACATTTTCGGGCGTCCCAAAGAAGTCGGCAACCTTCTCTTTGGGCACATCAATCTCTGCCGCCAGATAATCATAAATCAGGTCACCTGTTCCAGCTTGATCACCCTTGAGTTCCTGAATTCTTTCTTCGGATACCGTTCCAACCCCCGGCTTGATGACGTTCACCACCACCAGCCCAACGACCACCGCAAGTACGGTGGTGGAAAAGTAATAAAGTACCGTGTAGAGCCCCGGTTTCCCTAGTTTCCGAACATCTCCCATTCCAAGTATTCCACACATCACACTCGACATAACCAACGGAACAACCATCATCTTAAGGAGGTTAAGGAAGACCTCTCCACCAAGATGGAATTTCATGGAAAACGTTGGAAACCACACCGCCAAACCGATAGCGATCACAATTGCAATGCAAATGTAAAGCGTTTGCCTACCACTGTGTTTATCACCTGACATGAATCTTCCTGCGGATTAAAAACAACATGGAGTTAACATCTCACACAATGCTGCGTAGACCTTCGAGCCCCGAGCACGCGGCAGAAGCAGGCCGCGATTACCATCGTCAACAGACGAGAATGATAATGCATGAAAGGTAGCGACTGGGGCGTCACATCATCACCGCAGCAAGAAAACCTTGAAATAGTGCTTTGGCAGACATCTAACGCCGCCCCGTTTTAGCGTCTCATCCCACGCGCAGATCATGTAATCCCCAACGGCATCAACCTCTCAACTGTCAGCTCTTCACATGAACCACGCGTGTTCTGTTGCGTTCCCACCACGTTTGTTCAAACGAACGCATCGAACAGCATCTTCACGCCAGTACCGACCATCACGAACACTAAGAAACTGAATACAAGCCGATTGCCTTTTTTGATCGCAAGTCGCGCCCCCACTACTCCGCCAACGACATTCCCACACGCCATGACAAGACCGGGCACCCACTCGACGAGCCCGTAAAGGACGAAAACAAGTGTTGCTACAAGCGTGACGATGAAAACGACACTATTTTTTACTGCATTTGAAGCGATCAGATCGCCGCTCTGAACCCAACTCATCGCAACCAGCAGCAAGATCCCCACTCCCGCCTGCATGAAACCAACGTACACGCCAATGAGCAAAAAGATGGGTGACAGTTTCCAAACCGACGTTTCTCTGTCCAATTCCCGCCCCGTTAGCCGCTTTGGATCCATCAGAATGATGGCCGCCATGACTAGAAACAGAATGCCAAACACGCCCCGAAATGCATCTACCGAGAGGTGCACCGCAAGCAACGACCCGAACGGAACTCCTAAAAGGGTGGGTACACCTACACGCACGACCATGCGTTTGTTCAAGTGACCGTGTTTTTGGAACGTCGCTACTGCTGAAGCACTTGAAAACAACACCGCGAGTCGATTGGTACCATTGGCGAGCTTGGGGTCTAATCCAAACAGCATCAGTGCCGGTAGTGTCAAGAACGACCCACCGCCTGCGATTGAGTTGACGATCCCGGCAATCAAACCCGCCCCAACCAACAGTAGGTACCACCCGACATCACCGGCACTCATGGACATAAACCTGATAAAAACCAAAGCACATAACGCTCAAAACCGCTCACCAATCACACGCTCACCCCGCGAAGCTTACGCGTTCGCTTGAGGGCACCACTTGTAAGTCAAACACGAACCGACAGCCACCATTGTTTACCCCCAAGCAACGCAAATCCCCACCATGTCGCTGAACGATGCGTCTCGCCATCGCTAACCCGAGCCCAAGCCCACTGGCATCACCGACTGAAGCCATCTTCCTGAACGGTGAAAAAATGGCCTGGCGATCCTTTGCTTGAACCCCTTGGCCATTGTCCGACACTACTATCACAACACGGCGAGCGTCCACCACACGATCATTCTCTGGGTCCATGACACTCTGAAGCACAGTTACCGCAGGCACCTCTGCCTGATTGTGCACCAACCCGTTGGCAACCAATTCCTCAACCAACATCTTTAATTGTATTGGATCTCCATGAACGGTTGGTAAGCACTGAGCGGTCACTGTTCCCGGGATAGTAGCCTCAACACATTGATGGAGTTCAGCCACTTCCTGGAGGATTTTGTTCAGATCTACCAATCGGAAACTGCACCCGTCTCCATCCAACCACAGATAGTGGGTCACTCCATCGATTGTTTTCTCGAATCTGCGTGCAACTGATGCGATTCTCTGTAGATAATCATTTCCAGTTTCGTCGAGCGCGTCGTCGTAATCCTCGCAGACGATCTCACAAAAACCGTGAATGGCCCGCAGCCGTGCTCTTAAATCATGACTTGCTGCACTAGCAAATGCAGCCAAGTCTGAGTGACTCATCGTCAAAGCGTGGGACTGTTGATTTGCAGCATCAGCGGCGCGCCGAGCGATTGCCAAATCCTCTGGATCACCTCCTTGGAGTGGATGGACCACCCCAACCCAACCCTTTTCCTCGCCCACACCATGCAAACGGGACCACTGCAACTGGACCCAAAAACCATCCTGTCGATTCATACGGAATACCGTTACCAGAGAACGATTTCCTGCTCGCAACAAGTTAAATGTTGTCGTAATATTCGCAACATCATCGGAATGAACGAAGTCAAAAATGGTGCCGCAACCGGACTCCATCGACAGCAGAGCAGCGTCACCGCAAGCCGAGCCAATCAATTGCGCCACCCAACATTCCATCTTTCAAGTTGACCTTCGTCCGCGAGCTCACATACCAACTCAGTGGGTATGGTTGCAGGAGTGTCCACAGGCATATTACCACCTGATTTCTTCATTGCAGAATCCCCTAGACTCGCCAGCAAAGCGTGAACAGACCGCCGCCCGAAAAAGCGTACTCGTATGGAAATGACTTGGTTCGGTGTGGCAGACCAAAGCCAAGCATCCGTTGACGCAGTTTCTTCTACGCATCCCATTGCAGTGCATCCAGCCACCGCGTCCATTCTGACATTTGCTCATCAGAAAGTTTCGGTTCAGGGAGCGTGGGCAGCTTGTTACTTGACGTCGCACCTTCCGCTTGTGCCCGCACGACCAACAACCCATTGACATCGATTTCGAACCCAATCATCCGTGCCCGCTGGGCACCTTCATCGATCGTAATCTCGTATCGCCCAAGGGTCTGCCAATCGTTTCGTGACAAACCAGACGACTCAACCAATGACAGGGTCATTGAATCCCGGCCTGAGCCGACGGTGAGTCTACGATTAGTTCTTGCTGGCAGCGAAGTTCCAAAGGGTATCAGCGGAAGAATTCTCCGTCGACCTTTGACATCTTCCACGACGATGCCAATCGTCTGACCGGTAACCCCACGTGCCGGCATAGCGATTGCGGCTCCACGCCCAGGCAGTTCGGCTGCGAGGCAAGCCGCTGCCCCTTTCGCAGTATCAGTACGATCAACAGGAGAATAAGTGACTCCAGAACTGATGCCACGCAGCACAGCGTTTCGCACCATTGGGATTTTGAGGATAGGCCCCAGCGTGACGCAGCGATCAATATCGTTGAGCGAAATGGATGAATCGCGGCAGGCCCGTTTGACGGTCTTCCTTAATCGAGCCGCGAGTTCTTCACAGGCCTGCAACCAATGCCTCCGAGCTACCCACACTTTGTACTCACCATCCTGAACCTTCAATCGAATCGACACTTTGTCGAGCAGAGTCATCGAGTTAATGGCCCGCTCACAGGCCATCTGCAATTGGGCTACAGTCGCTCGCGACCCGCGCGGGTCAAAGTTATGTTCTTTCTGAAATGCCGTCACGCTGAGCTCAACCAGACGCTGCAACCACGGCAAGGTGCCGGCGTTCCAGTGGCCTGAGATAGCCAACTGGTGCAAGCGGTTGGATTCGCCTCGAAAGACAGAGACTTCACTGCCCATGCCTGTCACGCCAACAAACAGGATTCTCTCTTGTGTTTCTTCCTCGACGTTTGCCGATCGGTCATCGATTTCTTCATACCCACCGTTGAGCAACGTGGATTGAACAGCTGCGATGGATCGGTGAACGAGTCGGACCGACTTCAGCCCCGCCATTTCAGCGGCTTGCAAAATGGACTGTCGGTGCAATTGGTCGTAACTTGCCGGTATGGTGATCGCGGTGACTGCTGGCGGTTCTTCTTCCGTCCACGCATTCGCGATCATGTCACGAAACATCATCGCCATCAAAACCTCAGGTGGGCACTGCCTACCTGCAATTTCACGTTCCACAACATCCTTTCCGATGTACATGGGCACGCAGTAGGCAAGATTCTGTGTCTTGCCAAGACGCCGTTCCATTGCTTTGGAACCAAAAAACAGTTCGCCATCCTCGCTTGCCACTGCCATTCGGAAGGATGCACTATCCTCCCTAGCCGAAGTTAATAAACGAATAGTGCCTGTTGGGGTGGTTTCGGCAACTGCACCAAAGAACATGCCAAGATCGATGGCGAACACGTTGGAAATGACAGACGCACCCGAACCACTGCTGGATGACGCCGCCGACTCTGACGCCACTTGCCGCCCGGAATACTCCGCAAGCCAAGCAGGCGTATCGTCTTGGGTGACGTAGTCGCTGAGATCATCAATGACTTCATCAAACGATGCATATCGCTCATCAGGTGACTTCGCCATCATCCGCATGAAAATGTTAGCGAACTGGAGATCAACATCGTCCCGTGCTTCCATCAAGTCTGGAATTTCCCCATGACGATGTCCGTACACAAGCTCAAGGTAGTCGCCGGTAAACGGCGAACGCCCAGTGAGCAGGAAGAACAGGGTCGCACCAAGCGAATAGATGTCGCTCCTGGGATCGGCAACATCAGGATTGTCCAACTGCTCGGGAGCCATGAACGGGAGCGTGCCCACGAGTCGCCCTTTGGTCTTCTTTTTCGGCTCCGCATTTGGCCCCACACCATCCACTTCATTGAGCAAAGACGCAGAGTTGATGCGGGCGAGCCCCAAATCCAGAATTTTGATCGTGCCATCCGCTCCCTTCATGACGTTGCCAGGCTTCACGTCGCGGTGAACAATTCCAGCGCGGTGTGCATGCAGCAGCCCCAAAGCCGCTTGGCGTATGACCGCCGCGGCTTCGCTGACGGGCAACGGACCTTTTTCAGCAACCAGCCTGGTCAGCGTTTGGCCGTCAACGTATTCCATGGCCAGGTAGTGGACGTCGTCGGACTCGCCAGCATCGAAGGCGGTGACAATGTTCGGATGCATCAAGCGGGAAGCCGCCCTGACCTCATCATAGAACCGCGAGACTGCCACTTCGTCTTTCATGCGTTCCACAGGGAGCATCTTCACAGCCACCAAGCGTTGCATGCGAGTGTGCTCGGCCAGAAACACCTGGCCCATTCCGCCGGAGCCAATTAATTCTCGAATTGCATAATCCCCGATTTGCGATGGAATCTTCCCATCGCCCCCGCTATTCGTTTCGAGATCAAAATCCTCACTATCGGTATTACCGCTCATATCGCGCGTGCGCATCCCACGCATATCCTGCGTAGGGATTTCAGCGGTAGGAAAGTTATTGGTCGAGTCTTCCACGAGAGTTGGTTCTCTTGACGCCGCGCGTGAATGCCGGCTTCGAATTCCAGCGTTAGATTATTAGTATAGGACGTCAGCACTATCGCCCTTTGGCGAATTCTGCGATGAAATGCCCTTTTTCGCCGAACAGCCGTCATGATGTGACGGTCGCACCTCTGGGTCTTGTCCCCACCCTGTCGGTGCGGCGAATCAGTGCGATCAACAGGGTCAGCCCCCAGAGCGGTAGAATCCGAAACCAAATGACCAAATAGGTAATCTGCCATCCGCCCATCGGCCGCTCCCAGACCTCTCTGCCCCGCTGCAAACCCCGCATTCCCCGTATTCCTACAGTCCGAGCTAGCTTCATGACACCTCTCCGGATCGCAACCCGCAAGAGCCCCCTTGCACTTTGGCAAGCTGAATACGTCGCGGAACGCCTCAAACAGTTTGACATCGCGACTGTGTTAGTACCGATGGTTAGCAGCGGCGACACCGACATGCGGCCGATTGATGGCACGCGGCAAGTGGGCTTGTTCACCAAACGCATCCAACAGGCCCTGCTTGAGAATGAAGCGGACATCGCCGTTCATTCCCTCAAAGACCTGCCTACGGAACAAAACGCGAACCTCACTCTCGCGGCTGTTCCAGAGCGAGAAACAGTTCTGGACAGCTTGGTCACCCAAACCAGCTTGAACTTGGACGACCTTCCCCCAAAGGCGTGCATCGGGACCGGCAGCCAACGACGAGCTGCACAACTACGGCATCGCCGCCCCGACTTGAATGTGATGCCCATTCGCGGAAACGTACAGACCCGACTCGGGAAACTTGAAGAAGGCGAGTTTGACGCCATCATGCTTGCTGAAGCGGGAATCCTGCGACTAGAGATGCATGACTTACCCCGAACGCAATTCACCATTGAAGAAATGCTGCCCGCTCCGGGACAGGGCGCCCTTGGAATCGAAGTTCGCAAAGATGATGCGGCTTGCGAGGGCGTCCGCGCTCTCGACCACCTTCCCACCAGAGCCGCCGTGACTGCGGAGCGTAGACTGCTGGCTTCTTTGCACGGAGGCTGCCTCGCTCCCATTGCCGCACTGGCGCGTGTCACGGGTGACAACATGCAGTTGAAAGCCACGGTGCTCTCTCAAGACGGCGCCCAAAGACTCGACGAGAACCATGGATTGCCTACCACCTCGCAGTCGCTACTCGAAACGGCAGAACAACTTGCGGAGCTCACCTCGAACGCTCTGTTAGAGCGTGGGGCTGCAGACCTGATCAATGCTGCTCGTTGAACCAATGCCGCTCGTTGGATCAATGGCGCTCGTTGGATCAATAGCGACGCTGGATCAATAGCGACGTTGGATCAATCATGCCGTTTGATCCCCCCGAACTGACAAGCTACCAATCGGAATCCGGACCGCTGAAGCGGAACCTCCGACGCCACTCTCCTTTGCTTGCAAAGGCTCGGTCGTCGCTCGATCTTGCAGACGAAAACATAGGCTTGGCAAACTTTACGGCTTGCAACGGTCATTCTGACCTAAGCCGCTGAGTTCTGCCGATTTCTCCCAAAGACCGGTCGACCATGGGCGACACCGTTCACCGCAACTTTTGCTTTCTTTTGCGTTCGAGATGCCCAACCACAGGGCTCGACAGGGCTTGATCCCAGGGGATCGCTTAAGCACTACGTCGCCTAAGACACATCTATCACGTTGGATTCTCACATGGCTAAACCCGCACCGAAAGAAAATCGTCGTTATGTCGACATGTGGGCATTGCCGGGCGCCCACCCCAGCAACGTTGAATTCATGCAAAAACTGACAACGGCCGAGACCAACCAGTTCACAACTCACATGGATGCTGTGGGTACGGTTTCGGAACAGAACATTGAGACGGACGAGTGGAAACGCACGCACTTGGTGGGACTGCGCACCGACGTATGGCATGCTGATAAGCAGGAGCTTAATCAAGCCGTTGCCACGATCAAAAGCCAGCGGCGAAAGCAGTTGAAACAGCAAATCAAAAGAAACGGGCGTTTGAACAAAAACCAGCAAAAGAAGCTTGAAAACAGCGTCAGTACGGACAACATCATGTCGATAAAATCAGGCGATGTTGAAAAGCGTCGAATGGTTCTGAAACTGTTCAAAACATCGACCGAACGTGTGCGTTGGTGCGGCACGATTGAGCAGATCACTACCACCGAGGTTCACAACAGCATCGGTTCAAAACGTAGTCTCCTCACCTTCGCTGTGATCTTACCCCGCATGAGCATGGTGACGCAGATTCAGCAAAACCATCGCACGTTTCGAATCCCATCGATCTACACCTTCGGCTTCTACCACAACAACCGAATGTGGAACCTAAGTCTCAAAAGGCACTGGGTATCCATTGGGGCTGACTACGACCTCGCGGTCGACGGCAAGCCCCTGGGAGAGATTGATGGACGATTGTGCTCATTTGGATCCGACAGCTACGTGGACATTGATTCGCATGAACTGTCTTCATGCACACAATTCGTCGACATGATCACGTTGTTCTCTGCGACTGTGGGATACCACAAGGCTATGAGACGCAGTCTCCGCAGACGGGTCAAGGCAGCCTTGAACGGGAACTCACATCACCATCTTATTGAAGACGAGGAATTACGCCTGCGACACAACGGCCGCGCTGCCGCCTAAGCCGTCACGCAAGCAAATTTTGTAAAGCGTGATGCTCAAGCATTCCCCTCACGCTCTGCAATTTGCTGCACGCTATGCAACTCGCTCAACGCATCACAGCGCTGTTTGCCCCGTGTCTGCCGTGACCTGCGTTCATGCCAAGCGATGCTTCTGGACGCAGCATTCCGTTAAGTGATCCGCTCGATTTAGAAAGTTGTGTCCCCGAAAGTCTCACTCTTCGCCGGTGCGTGCTTTCTTCTATCGAAGACTCTCGTCAACCCTTGGGCAGTCCGGACACGGTGTGCACCATCACCCTAGCGGGATGGGCAATGAACCTCCGACGCCGCCGCCTCGCTCTCAGCTCGTTACAGAACAGTCACACAACATTTCCTGCTGACTGCCTGACTCAGTTCCAACACAGATCGATTCAATGCAGGCTTGACACGTCAAATTATCCGCTTTGACGAATTAGAACTTCACATTCTCACCTGCGGAATCGAGTAGACTGAGAGAGCGACGCACCCGAAAACGGTTCTCCACTGGACACCTCGATCATGCAACTCATCGCTCAGGAACTGGCCATCCACTCGTTGACGCCGTATGACGGCAGCAAGTCAGCCGCAATCAAAGTCGTGCATCGAACCTCGCGAGAAGAAGCTGAGAACTGTGACACCCCCCTGCAGACAGAAAACCTGCGAAGAGCAGTCCTTGCTCTGATGCAAAAGATGAATCCAAACCCGGATCACATCAAGGCACCGAAGCTCGTCATTTATGATACGGTTCGTGTACGGTTACCTGACTCGTTCCAGGATGGCCGTATCGACCGCGTCGCGTGGGACTTCAAACGGAAAGAATGGAAATACTACGTCGCATGCAAACATGCTGTTGCGTCAGCGTGGTACGAGGCAGCCGACCTTGAACTGATGGTCTAACTCAGCCCCCATTCGATGCCATCGCGTCAACGAATCACCGGACTGCCCAAAACGCCAACCTCGCGTTCTTTTACACGAGCAAGTACAATCAGTCACAACAGGCAGCGATGGGTTGTTCCGCGAAGGAAAACGCAACACTCACGCATCCCAGTTGTCGGTCAGATCAGTCTGACCAAATCATCGGGCGACACAATTGATTCGCATCCGTTGACTCAAACGTCAATCCAAACGTCCTTTCACGATGCCCGTCCAGCCCTCGCAAAACACCCCTACCGTGTATTACTGGGTGCATCCCGCTCCCCACTGCCTGCATCACCTAGCTCCCATGCCCGATCACCCCGCAACACTGAAATACTTAATGAAGTCCACTCACTACCTTCTGGCGTTTCTTTTTGCATGTACCACAGCAATGAATTGCTGCTCTGCAGATGCCGCCAACGATCACCCCAACATTGTTCTCATCATTTCTGACGATCAGGCATGGAATGACTATGGATTCATGGGGCATGCACAGATTCAAACCCCGCATCTGGATCGGCTAGCGAAACAGAGCGCGGTGTTTCCCCATGGTTATGTACCCACGGCGTTGTGCCGCCCATCACTGGCGACCCTGCTCACAGGTCATTATGCATCAACGCACGGCATCACTGGCAACGACCCGTCTCCCAAATACGCGGAACGAGACTCGAAGCTTTACAAAGATCGATGCGCAACTTTGATTTCATACCTCGACCGATTCCAAACCGTTCCAACAATTTTGGGTAATGCCGGGTACCTGAGCCACCAGAGCGGAAAGCTTTGGGAAGGCAGTTTCAAGAACGCTGGTTTCACGCATGGCATGACGCGTGGCTTTCCCAAACCAGGTGGCAGGCATGGCGATGACGGACTGAAAATTGGGCGTGAAGGAATCGAGCCGATCAAGGAGTTTGTGGACATGGCAACAGAACAGCAAAAGCCATTCTTTCTTTGGTACGCACCGTTCTTACCCCACACACCGCACAACCCACCGAAACGCTTATTCGACAAATACAACCAGGCAGGCACACCCGCCAGCGTTGCACGCTACTATGCCATGTGCGAGTGGTTTGACGAAACATGTGGGGAGCTTCTGGGTGTCATCGACTCCAAAGGAATCGCAAACGACACGCTTGTGGTTTATGTGACAGACAATGGCTGGATCCAAAATCCGACATCGCGCGGTTATGCCCCCAGATCAAAGCAAACGCCCTACGAGGGAGGCATCCGAACGCCGATCATGTATCGCTGGCCGGGAAAAATCAAAGCCGGAGAACGAACCGAATTCGTTTCCAGTTTGGACATTGTGCCCACAGTGCTTGCGGCTGCAAAAATGCCCATTCCCGGTGACCTGCCAGGTTTAAATATCCTCCCCCAACTTGAAAGTGGCCAAGCAATTGATCGCGAACGCATCTTCGGAGAGAGCTTTGCTCACGACATTGCCGACATCAAGACACCCGAAAAAAGCCTACTGTTCCGATGGTGCATTGAAGGCAACTGGAAATTACTGCTCACCTACGATGGAGAAGTGAATCGATACAAGTCGACCCACACGCGTGACGAGAAACGCCCCCAACTATTCAATTTGAAAGATGACCCGTGGGAAAGCACAAATCTCGCCAAGGAACATCCTGAGATAGTTCGCAAATTGTCTACCGCCATCTCTGATTGGTACCCCACGACCGAGCGAAAAGTACTCACCACCTTTGAGTGACCCGAGGCAAGGCAGGTAACAACTGCACCGGCATCCCCCCACTTGCGAAGAGAATCCCGTTCGCGCGATTTCGGATTGCATGGCTAAATCCGCGGAAAGGTGGATCAGTGGGATTGCTGAAGGAGTGGCGGCTGCACCACCGCCAAGGGTGTTCGCAGACTTGTCAGGTTGTCTGCCAAGGATCCTGTAGTGCTCGGCAAGTGGTCTCGCACGAGAGTTCGGTGCTCAAGTCATCACAGCACGTTTGGCCTCATCGATGCCCAGAGAGGCTGCCTTCCCATACAAACTCCTGCTCGCATCCATGATGGCGCATCGTCAGCGGACCGTGCAGTAAGGTGCAATTTTGGCCACAACAGCGGCGGTAAGGCTGGAATAGCCGAAGTGTGCACACGCAGGTTGCATCACCTACGCCAATCACGCCTGACGCCCTACAATCACGCGGCCGGTGACGCTAACGAGGCACTCACGAAGGCAACGCACCGTCACTGGCACCCTCATTTTTTGTAGCTCGGACCGATCCTCTCATGTCAAATGCAACCGTAGCAGCAACCCCCTCTGCAGAACCGCAGCCCCCTACGTTACGCAGCGGCGGGCAGATCACGGGCATCGGAACAGCAGTCCCACAGTACCAAGCCAACAGCAAAGCTAGCGCAAATTTCGCAACGAAGATTTCGTGCGCAACCACAGGCGAATCTCGCAAGGTGCAAGCTTTGTACCGCCGTACCGGTATCAACCAACGTGGCAGTGTGCTACTGGAAGAGCACGCCGTGTCGGATATCGTGAACGGATTTTACGCTCCAGCAGAAGACGCTCAGGACCGCGGGCCCGGCACAAAAGTACGTAATGATCGGTACCGGAGTGAAGCGCCGGTACTCGCCAAGCGAGCCGCGTCCGCAGCATTAGAAGCAAGTGGCTTGATGAGTGAAGAAATCACCCATCTGGTCACAGTTTCCTGTACCGGATTCAACGCCCCAGGAATTGACATCGCCTTGATCGACGAATTGGAACTTCCCTACACGACGCAGCGAATTCAAGTTGGCTTCATGGGCTGCCATGCCGCGATCAATGGACTCCGCGCCGCCAACGGCATTGTTGCCGCGGATAAGGATGCAAACGTTCTGATGTGCTGCGTTGAACTTTGCAGTCTTCACTATCAATATGGCATGGTCACTGATCACATCGTTAGTAACGCACTGTTTGCTGACGGTTCGGCAGCTATCGTCCTCGAATCAGATGCTGGCCAAATCAACTCTTCTTCCTCACTGAACTCAGCCCACAGCACCCTGATGCCCGTTGGCTCTGTGGATGCCACCGGGTCCTTCCTGGTCCCCAAAAGCCGTGATGCCATGACTTGGTGTATCGGTGACAATGGATACCAGATGACGTTGTCAGCGCGAGTACCGCATTTGATTGAAGAGCATCTTGCCGACTACCTGAGTGACTTTCTTCAGCAACATGACGAATCACTCAGCTCAATCGGTGGATGGGCCGTCCATCCTGGTGGCTCACGAATTCTGTCTGCTGTCGAGAACGCTCTTGCACTCCCTGACGACGCTTTGGCAACTTCACGGAGTGTCCTCGCTGACCACGGCAACATGAGCTCTGCAACCATGCTGTTTATCTTGGAACGATTCGCTGCCCAAGAAAAACCCAAACCGTGGGTCATGCTAGGATTCGGACCGGGGCTGGAAATAGAAGTGTCGCTGATCCGCTAGACTTCCACTTCGGGCCACCCGAACACTGACACACCTCGCACGTTTGGTGGTGGCACCATCAGCGGTTCCTGGGACAAAAAGCCTGAATTCCTGGTGATTCGAATTCTCATCAGCTCAGGTTCAACCTACAGGACTCGCCCCGCTGCCCCCTGCCAAATCGAGGAAGTTTCGCCCTCGGTTTCATGGTCTGCAGCCCACCATAAAACTGAAACGCGTCCTTGCCAGCGAAGCAAATCCCCCTCCCGCAGCACTGAAATACCGTAAAGTCATGCCGGTTCCCTGATTGGTGTTTTATGGATTGGCAAATCCGGCTATCTTTCCCGTCTAAACAGTGAGGCAGTACTTCACTGCCCGCTATTTTTCACTGCACCTATCCAACAAAATCTGTCCGATAAACCCTCGTTACGAGATCAACATCATGGCCGACCAGAACCTCATCGACCACCTCAATGAAATCCTGAAGCACGAATGGACCGGGGTAGCCCAGTACTCTCAGGCGAGTTTCATCATCGAAGGCGTTTGGCGCGAGGTTTATGCCGAAAAGTTCCTCGGTGACGCCAAGGAATCGTTTGGCCACGCCCAACAGGTTGGAGACAAAATTGTTGCGCTTGGCGGTGTGCCAGTCGCGACCCGTAACGAGATCCAGCAGTCCCGAGATCTCCAAGAAGTATTTTCTTTTAGCTTGGCGTTTGAATCTAAAGCGGTCGAGATGTACAGCCAAGCGATCGAAATGGCTGGTGACGACAAGCCGCTTGTGATCTTCCTGGAAGATATTCTGAAAGAAGAGCAAGACGGCGTAGACGAGTACACGAAACTGTTGCGTAATTCCACTGCCACATCGGCTACGAATCCGGCGCTCAAGAGTGCATGACATTGCAGTCGAAGGATCAACCGAGCGTAAGCGCAGAACGTTTTGGTTCGGCATTTACGCAGGTAGTCCCCGCAACACGCTCGCCTGACCTGTCTCGAGCTTGATTCCTGTTTCGCCGGGCATGTCTCACGGGTTGAGATCTTGCCCGCGCGTCCGAGCATCGCGCGTCATTGTTTTGACGGATCCTGTTTAGGTTAAAGGCGTTTGCGCCAGGTGGAACGCCACGGCCAGTTTGCTGCGATGCAGGCTGGGCTCTTAGCAAAACACAACCAATCTGGCAGTTGTCGCTAGCCCCCCAACTTGGCAGCTGTCACTAGCCCCGCAGCCCGTTCAATCAACCCGCACCTGAGAAATCCGATTGCGATGGGATCTGTTTGCCGGGTACGCCAGAGGCCGCTGCGATGTGATTACCCAGCGTTCCCTGCTAGAGCGCCGTCGAAACTAAGGATCGCTGGTACGCGTGAAAGCCCTGAATCAAATCGATCAGTTTTAAGTCGGGTTGCCGGTTGGCTTGAAAGAGCCATTTTCAACCCTGCAACTTGCTCTGGCTCGATGGCCACGCAGCTCTGTACAAACCAGCCCACATCGTCAGCGTAACTTTCTTGACGGAGCACCAAGCGACTCGATCCCTGCTCCTCCTCTTGCTGGACAGCGATTACCAAACGATGCAGGTCATCGACAGCAGGGAAGACGTTCAGGATGGTTTCATTTTGCATGGATGTCGCCTTTGACTCGGTTGCCAGTCCCGTTCAGTTTCCAGTCCCGCTCAACTATCAGCCTCGCTCAACTATCAGCCTCGCTCCGTTGCCAGTCAGATTCGGTTGACAAGCTGAGTCAGGCCGTCGTCCATCTCAGTACGAAATTGACTCCCGGCCTAGGCCAAGCTGGCCGACTGCAAAGAGATCGGACAACACGCTTATTGCAACTGATTCTCATTAAGCCTAGTGTAACCAATGATTCGCCAACGTCAACAAGTCGTGCGGAGCGTTATTTTTAGCCCAATCTGCCTGATCAACAGTGGTATCACCAGGGGATTGGTGAAAGGCAGGCAGGTTGGTCCTAGCGATCCCGTGGTTGATTCGCCAAAATGCACAGGGCGGGGTTCGTTCGCCAACATGCGCAGGGCGGGGTTCGGAAGCGACTTCTTGACCGACTTGCCATCTCCTTTCTTTCCTTTGGCACCGCTCGATGAGTTACACCATCATTGGCGTGATTGGTCATATTGACCATGGCAAAACCTCGCTTGTCGCGGCGTTGACCGGCGTGGATACCGACAGTCACCCTGAGGAAAAGCGTCGCGGTATCACCATTGATTTAGGTTTTGCAACCTTTACCCATGGCTCAGATCAGTTTGCTTTGATTGACGCACCGGGCCATCAAAAGTACATAGGGAATCTCTTGGCGGGAGTCTCGGCGGTTGACGTGGGTTTGTTGGTGGTTGCCTGCGATCAGGGCATCCAGGCTCAAACGCTGGAACACGCGGCGATCCTGCAATCGCTGGGCGTTTCAAAGCTGATTGTTGCCATGTCTCGGATCGACTTGGTGGACGAAAGCACCCAACTGGAGCTTGCGGAAGAACTCGAACTTTTCCTGGCAGAGTTTGGCTTTGAAGACATCCCGCGAGTGCCTCTATCATCTGTCACTGGTGAGGGCCTGGACAACTTACGAACGCTGTTGTCCGAAATGGCGAGAACAACCGAACGCTCCGCCACCGGTCATTTCCGCATGCCGATCGACCGTGTGTTTACCGTGGAGGGTCGCGGGTGCGTGGCAGCAGGGTCACCATGGAGCGGTCTTTTGAAGGTAGGCGACCAGCTACAGATTGCCCGCACAGGCCAACTGGTTCGCGTACGTGAAATCGAAGTTCACGGCTCAGATGAACCACAGTCCCGGATTGGTGTTCGGACGGCTTTGAATCTGGCAGGGGTATCGTCCGCCGAACTCGCCAGGGGTGATGAGCTGGTGTCCAAAGGCACACATTCTCCCGCCAGTCGCATCCTCGTCGAATTAAAAATGTTTGTTGACGCTGGAGAAATCAAATGCCCGACCACGATCCAATTTCATACGGCCACCAGCGCGACTGCGGCTCGAATTTTCGGACCACGAACTATTCCTGCCGGTAGTTCCGAAGTTGTGATTGTTGATCTCGAGCAACCTGTTGTTGCAACCCCTGGCCAAGCTTGTCTGTTTCGCAGACCCTACCCCATAGGCTCGTTTGCCGGTGGACGAATTCTTGGCAGTGTGCAACCGGTTGCCAAGCAAACCACACGTCTTCTCAAGCTTGGTGCACAACTACGTGGGGCCTCTGCTTCGGAACGCCTCACGGCCTGGATTGACTTCCTGGGCGAAAGCCCTATCGACTCGCTTGATCTGCCAGCGACACTTGACCTCGCCCCAGAACAATTCCAAGCCACGATTGCCTCCTGCATCGAAAGTGGGGCTCTGCTCAACTCAGCTGATGGGAAAATTCTCACATCCCCATCGCTACTGCAGCGGCTTTCAAAATTCATTCTAAAAGTCCTCACCCATCAAGCAGAATCCATGGATGACGCATGGCTGGATGAGCAATCTGTCATTCAACGTGCTACCCCAATCGCAGCCGCGGAAACAACTCAAACGGTGTTGGCGCAGCTCATCAAGGACAAACGCGTGGTCCGCGTCAATCGGATGATTGCAGTCCCATCCGAGCAGACAGTACTGTCGAAGAAACAACTCAATCGCATGAACCAGTTACTGTCGCTGTACCAAGGCGAGCGGAAACCTCCGACGCTCAAAGAGGCGTCAACGGCTTTGGAAAGTCCTTCTGACACGGTTGCGTCCCTGATTCGCTTCGCGACACAACAGCGAATCCTCATTGATTTAGGGCACGGATTCTTCATCTCTCAACAGTCATTCGAAGTTCTTTGCGCCGAACTTCACGACTTATTCAGAGAGTCGTCTGAACGTTCAGTTGCTGAAATCCGCGACCACTGGGGCATTACCCGCAAACACGCTATTCCGCTGCTTGAATTTTGTGATAAGTCGGGGATTACGGTACGCAACGGTGATGTTCGTGTACAAGGTAAAGACATGCCCAACCAGACCGAACCCGAAACTGCCGAATCTTAACTGTGACAAAAGCCGAAAAATTAAGAGCCTTGCCATCGGTGGACATCATTCTCAGAGATGAGGAGATGCTGGCATTACGAGACAACCACACACTCGCTCAAATCACCGCATGGGTCAGAACGGCGGTTCAAAACTGTCGCGAACAAATCCTTCTGAGCCCCGAGGCTTTTGACGCAGCACCCACGAGGTGGATCATTGATCGTGTCCTCAGCGAATCAAAAGCTGATGATGGTCAACGACTGCAACCGGTGATCAACGCCACGGGGGTCATCCTGCATACGAACCTGGGTCGTTCCCCCATGTCCGACCCTGCCATTGCCGCCGCCGATCGGGCGTCGCGTTACACCAATGTTGAGCTGAATCTTGTATCCGGCAGGCGTAGCAAACGCGGCGAGCGATTGATGACACTACTTGCGCAACTCACAGGAGCGGAGGATGCCTTGGTGGTGAACAATTGTGCCGCAGCAACGGTGCTTGTTCTCCAGGCGATTGCCGCGGGTCGAGAAGTCATCGTGTCACGCGGACAACTTGTCGAAATTGGTGGTGGTTTTCGTCTTCCGGACGTGTTTCGTGCAGCTGGTGTCACGCTCCGCGAAGTAGGCACTACCAACCGAACCTACCTGCAGGACTACGAAGCTGCCGTCAACGACCAAACAGGGGCGGTGATTAGAGTTCACCGCAGCAACTTTCATCTGTCAGGATTCGTCACCGAGCCGACCATTGACGAACTTGTTCAAATGGAGCGTCCCGATTCCGTCGCCGTGATCGATGACTTGGGTAGTGGATCCATGGTAGATCTGACCCCCTATGGGCTGCAGGAACCCAACGTGCTGGACAGCATACGCTCTGGTGCTGACTTGTCCCTGTTCAGCGGCGACAAGCTGTTTGGCGGACCGCAGGCCGGTATTCTGGTTGGCAAGAAACCGTGGATAGAAAAACTGCGTCGCAGCCCAATCATGCGTGCCATGCGCGTTGACAAACTGACCCTCGCCGCACTGGAAGCAACCACTGAAATCCACCTCTCCGGTAATGCGTTGACAGAACTCCCCACCCTAAGGATGATCACCACACCAGACGAGACCGTTCGACAACGCTGCGAATCCCTACTACTGCGCATCAACCCCTCGGACTCGGTTGAAGTCGTTTCCTGCGAGTCACAAGTTGGTGGCGGTTCAATTCCCGGTTCGAGCTTGCCAAGCCATGCCTTGCGAATAACCGGTTACCCACCGCATCATCTGGCGCACCACATGAGGAGCGGGCCGGTTGCTATTCAAACAAGGGTGTCCGACGAAGCGGTCATGATTGACTTGCGAACCGTTGCCGAGCAGGAACTGACTGAACTTGCAAACGGAATCAACTCAGCAATACGCGACACTCCAGCCTTGGCGAACAGGGAAACCGCACCAGAATGAATGAACGACTTCCCTCACGGCATGTCGTCCTGCTGGGCATCGGCCATACGAATGCACACATTCTTCGCATGTACGCAATGCAGGGTCTTGAAGACGTCGCCTTGACCTGTATTTCAAACTTCAACGTTGCGACTTATTCGGGAATGATGCCTGCGGTTCTTGCGGGTCAAGTATCACCAGAGCAAATGCAAATCGACCTTGTGCGACTTTGCTCCTCAGCCGGTGCCAGATTGATCACCGAAGCGGTGACGGGGCTTGACCCTGAATCTCAGCAGGTCCTTTTCAGTCATCGTCCCCCGATGCCCTACGACGTACTCTCAATCGGAATAGGATCCACTGCCGCACGTGCGAACATTGACCGGAGCGGTGATCACGTTGTGGAGATCAAACCGATGCAAAGCTTTCTGCATCGACTCCAGCAGAATCTAGAACGGCTCCAACAAACTGTACGCGATCGACCTTTGCAAGTTGCAATTGTGGGCAGCGGTGCGGCCGGTGTGGAAATTGCTTTTTGCCTACCAGCTTTTCTTCAAGAGCACTGGACAGGCAACTTTGAGCTCTCTGTTGTGACCCGCAGTCCTGAGATTCTCATCGATGCAAATCGGGCAACCCAACGCCTCGCGTTAACTGAACTGCATCGTCGAAAGATCAGAACGTTTACCAATTCCTCGATCAAAACCGTACAGCCTCATTGCCTGAAAACAACTGATGGCACTGACATTCCGGCGGACCTCGTGATCTGGTCCACAGGAGCTGCGGCTCCAAAGCTGCTTTCCCAGTTGCCGTTGGAAACAGACGACCGTGGGTTTCTGCTGACGCACCCCACTCTACAATCCATCACTAGCCCCCATGTTTTTGCAGTTGGGGATTCAGGAACCATTGAGCACTCACCCACCCCAAAGGCGGGCGTTTATGCGGTCCGACAGGGTCCAGTTCTGTGGGAAAACTTACAACGTGCGCTCTCCGAGTCGCCTTTAGTCAGTTACAAACCGCAGCGCAGCTTTCTGCAATTGCTCAACACTGGCGACGGTTCTGCCATTGGCCAATGGAAAGGAATTTCAAAGTCAAGCCGATGGCTGATGGCTTTGAAGCATTCGATCGACTCGAAATTCATGAAGATGTATGAGCCAGTCCAGATGGTCAACGACGAGCCGATGCAGTGTCGGGGATGCGGATGCAAGGTCGGGGCGGGCCTTCTTAACTCCGCATTACCATCGGCTGGTGACATTCAATTTGACGATGCAGCAGAGGTAGGCAAAACAGACGCTTACAAAATCGTTGCTTCCACCGATTTCTTCACAAGCCCCTTCCTCGATCCGTACTTGGCCGGACGTATCGCTGCTCTCCACGCCGCAAGCGACATCGTTGCCAGCGGCGCAAGCCCCAAACACGCGTTATCAAATGTGGTTGTCCCCGAGGGTCCCCCAACCCCTCAGCAGTCAACCTTGTGCGAATTGCTTGCTGGAGCAAAACGCGAGTTTGATGCCATGGGGGCGGCGATTGTTGGTGGGCACACCATCGAGGGGCCCCGGCTTGAGATCGGGTTCACAGTGATTGGCAATGCCATTGGCGATCAGCTACTGCAAAAGCAAAATCTCAGACCGGGAGACGGACTGTACATCACCAAGCCCCTGGGAATCGGAGTCCTGTTGGCTGCCCACATGCGTGGTCTCTGCGCCGCGGAGCACTATTCGCAGCTAGTCGAGGCCATGCTGGAGCGTCAGCACGAGTACGCTGCATTAGCTATCAACAGCGGTGTCACCGCTGGTACTGACATCACTGGCTTTGGTTTGGCTGGGCATCTTTTGGAAATGCTCGAAGCGAGTCACATCGCAGCAACTCTGCGCCTCGATAGCATTCCCAAGTTACCCGGGGCATCAGACGCTCTTGTCGCAGGAATTCAAAGTAGCCTCGCGCCAAGCAACCGCCTCGCGGTGGCCAGAGTCGACAGTTCGCCTGCCGTGCGTCAAGATCCTTCCTTTGATCTGCTATTTGATCCCCAGACCTGCGGGGGTTTATTGCTGGGAGTGTCTGATCAAGACGTGGACCACATCCAAGGTGCCGTTGCCGCGGCTCAACTCAGGCCACTCGTCAAAATTGGAGCGGTCCATCCGCTCGCCGCTGAAAGCCGTCCCTTGAACGTTGTCTGACGAACTGCCAAATGCAAGGCACTCACGGTTATTCTTCATCCAGCAAAGAAGATTCATCAAGCCGCGAGCCCAAGCGTCCGCGACAACGCTAGCCCGACAACCTGGCAGGATCAGAACACCAGACACTGGCTTCGGGTTACTCTGGCTTCAGTGTCAAAGCGGTAACCCCAGCCTCAACGAAACCACATGTTCCGGCTTATGAAAGGCGATCTCACTTCAAATAACCGTCCAGCCAACCTCGTGCACCCTGTGGTGCGACAGCATCGGCGACATCTGTACCATCTGCCAGCTGAAACGCAACCGCCAGCGAGAACTTGCCTGCGGGAGCATTCCGCGTGTACGTTCCCTCACCAAAAAACTTGCCCAACGCGACGAGTTCAAACGCAGTGATGTCATCGCCGACAACCTTGATTTGACCCCGCAAGTCAGCCTGATACCCGCGCGACCCATCATCAGTTTGCAAATGAACGGAACCGACAAATTTTCCCTTGTCGATCTCTAAATCAACTGACTTGATTTCCCCGACTTTCCACATCGGCGGCTCACCGCGTGTATTGTCGACCAAGTGAAATCTGGCAATTCGTCGTTGCAACTTCGCGGGCACGCGTCCTGCAATCAGTTCCCCTTTTTCCTCGGGAGTGATCCACAGATTATCTCTTGAAATTGCCGTCTGAAAGACAGCAGCGTCTTTGCTGGCCGGCGTTTTGTACCCATCAAGCACCTTCGCATGGACGCGAACAACAAGCCCTCCCTCAGGCGGATGCAACGTGTAACGGGCGTCTTGTTCCCCGTTTGCCGAAGCGTCAATCTCGGCCTGGACCTGATCACGATCAAAGGAAAATGTACCGAGGCCATACTCACGCAAGCTTTCACGCATCAAACGGAGCAGTTTTTGTGGATCCCGGTTGTTGTTGTACAGCAGAAGCTTGCCCGCAGGCGATGCGATGTAGAAACCCTGCGTCGTGTTTTGGAAGTCACTGCGTGGCCCTTGCCCCGCAATTCTACGATAGAGAACTCCCTCAGCATCTTTTTGACGTCGCTGACAAGCCTGATCAACGGCAACAGGCACGAACTTGGTCTTCAGCAGTTCAACAATTTCAGGTTGGGCGAATGTCGACACACGGTCGACAACTCCATTGTTTCACGTACAGCCGAGCGGATGCCCATCCATTGCCCAGATAAAAATGGGTTTGTCCTGTTTGAATGCTGCCTCCCTCGCTTCCACAACCGACAACTTCCAAGGGATCGTGCGCCACAGGGCATTTTTGCCTGGCTGCAGTTCGGCAATCAACTCAGTGCATCGCTGCTCAGTAAGGTCACCGGCAACCAAACTGGGATTCAACGGGACCAGAAACAACACGCCCATCAATGCAAGCAGCCTTTTCATAACGTTCATACTCCCAACGCGAACTTGATCATCTACGCCTCAGCCAGTCGTCACGACTGCCGCATTCATCTTAGCAAGGGTCTTTCAACCGCTGCGATAGTGCGGTCAAAATTCTGCCGAAGAAGTTGTTGATTGCAAGCTTCGCATTGCTGACGTACAAAATATGTGCGGCAGACCGGAGGCCCCGCCAAACTCGCTCGGCTATCCGCTTCACAGATGTCCATCGGTTCAAGCATCGCCTCAAGGGAACGAACCTAAGCGTACGGACTGACCCCAAAGCTATCCAAAAAAAAGGCTGGTGCAGTCAGTTGACTCCACCAGCCCGTAAAATGGTCCGATTGGGATTCAGCAGGAGTCCTGCCTAGATTTCCCAACCTTTGCGGTAATCGCGATTCACGAACTTGTTCACTTCGGGAACGTTCGGGCTGGTCAAAGTTTTCGCATCCCACTCGATACGTTGACCTTCACCGGCACGCATCGCGAGGTTACCCACAAGAATGGTTTCGGTCAGACGTCCTGCATATCCGAAGTTAGACATGGTGCCTGGCTCATACTCACCTTTGATGGTGCTTACGAACTCCCACTTCTGCCTTTGGTCACCACCACCCTTGAATGGGATGCGAGGCAGGGTCTGCTCGGGCTTTTTAAAGTCCTTGTACTTATCCTCAGGCAAGAGGTAGTACTTGGCACCGTAATCATCAGGCGAGAAGAGCAAGCCTTTGCTACCGACCACGACAGCACCACTTGTCTTGCGATTCGGGTTTTTCTTTTGCTGATCAATTCGTTTCTGGAACGAAGCAGGCAGCTGGGAAATGATATCGTCGCCGGGAAGATTCCCGCCGTCATACCAATGGAACTTGCAAGGTGCCAAGCCATCGCGTTCCGGGAACTCGAACATCAAGGACGAGCTACCAGGGAAGGTCTCACCCTCGAACAGCCCAGGATTCTTGACCGCAGTCACAGCGATGGGATCCCACAGCTTCAAAGCCATCACTGGCATGTTGGTGGTGTGACATGCCATGTCACCCAACGCACCGGTTCCGAAGTCGACCCAACCACGCCATTTGAACGAGTGGTAAACACCGTTTTTGAATGGACGCATAGGAGCCGGCCCAATCCACGCATCCCAGTTCAGGGATTCTGGAACCGGATCAGCACCTGCAGGGCGTCCGATACCTTGCGGCCACACAGGTCGGTTGGACCAGATGTGTACCGATTCGACGTCACCAATCGCGCCGCTACGAATGACTTCAACAGCTTCGCGAAGTCCATTCTCTGAGGTACCCTGATTACCCATTTGCGTGACGACGCCGTTCTCTTCGGCAGTCTCACGCATCATGCGTGCCTCACCGATCGACCACGTGAGTGGCTTCTGGCAGTACACGTGTTTCTTCATCCGCATGGCTCGAACAGCTGCTGCTGCGTGACAGTGGTCAGGCGTGCTGACGGTCACGATATCGACTTTATCGCCTAGATTTTCCAGCATCTCACGGAAGTCCTGGAACTGCTTGGCATCCGGAAACTCGCGTCCCTTCTTGGTGAGAGTATTACCGTCAACATCGCACAAGCCCACGATTGAGACACCGTTCTCGCTAATGTGACTGGTATCACTACCGCCTTTCCCACCGACACCGACACATGCCGCGGCAGGGGCCTGCAAAGCTGACGTCTGCGCCATCAAATTTGGGCTCGTTCCCGCCCAATATCCAACCCCGGCGGTCAACGCCGCCGACTGGCCGATGAACTTACGTCTTGTGCTTTTTCTGCTCATGAATTTCCCTCAACGGTGTGTTTGATGGACCAAATTGATCCGTAATTGAAAAAGTTCGGTTACGAATAACATAGCAAGGTACTCAGTTTTCAACAATGATTTTCAAACCAGTGCAACCATGATGATTCGTTGCCAGCACAGGCTGAAAAGTCTAACCTGTCGGTATTGAGCATTCCGCGAATCCTGCACGCAGCCCTTCATCAGCGTTTGAGCAGGTAATTTGCGTTACAAAACGATACGCAGAGCACACAAAGACTCCGGTTTGGGCGGTTTTTGAGGTTCTTGCGTGACCCCGCAGAATAACCCCCGTAAGACCACTGACCATGCAAAACACGCGTTTTTCAAATCTAACCGCACTTCTCTGCACCCTCAGCTTGAGCTTCCTCATTGGCTGCGAGCGAGAAACCAAACCAAACACATCGACCACCCCAGTTGCGCCCCCCGTCACTTCTGGTGGTCCGAGCAAACTGTCGCAGTTTCCTGAATCCCCCGACAAAATCGCTGCCTTGGAGGAAGCTGGTTTCGCCCTGACCCGCAACTCCGACGGCTTGGTTACTGAACTGTCGATAGTTTCCGACGAACCCATCACAGACGTGCTGGCAAACCTGAGCGGTGTTCCCAACACACAGGTTGCGTTGTTCTCCGGTCCCGGAGTTACGGACGCTGGCATGGAATCACTGGCCGAACTGGGCATGCTAAAACGCGCCGACTTTTCCAACTCGGCGATCGGTGATTCAACCTTGGAAGCTCTCACAGAGCTGACCAACCTCGAAGTGCTTTTCCTTCGCCGTACCGGTGTCAGCGACGAAGGGATGAAAAACATGAAACCACTGAGCAAACTCAGAGCGATTGACCTTCGCAATACCAATGTGGGGGACGCGGGACTGAAGCACCTCGCCAGTCTTACGCGGCTTGCAGATTTGCAAGTTGAAAAGGCAAACGTCAACGATGAAGGCATCGCCAATGTCGCGGGTCTTCCACTCAAATCACTCAATGCCAATTACTGCACCACGATCAGCGATGCGGCGATGAAGTCCCTGGCGGACACCACAACCCTGGAATCGCTGCAAATGGACTACACGAAAATCACCGACGCTGGCATGGGAAGCGTGGCCAATTTTCCAAACCTCAAACGACTTCGCATCCGCGGAACTGATGTCACAGGGGAAGGCCTTAAGAATATCCAGAACCTGAGCAAGCTCGCACGACTGGAACTTCGTGACTCATCACTTGATGACGCTGGCATGGCAATCATTGCCAAGCTTCCCAACATGAATTACCTGGACATCAGTGAATGTCGCCTGGTAACACCGGAGGGCATGAAACTAATCGGCCAGATGCCGAATCTGGAAGTGTTGACCTTATGGGAAACCAAGCTGAACGATGAAGCGTTCAATCAACTTGGTGGATTGTCCAAGCTGAAAGCACTGAACCTAAAGGCGACCACCCTGACTGATGAGTCGATCGACACCCTCATGAAACTACAAAACCTTGAAGACTTGACTGTTGCCGGCACGCAACTCAGCGATGACAGTTTTCGTAAGCTCGGCACCCTACCTAAGCTGAAGAAACTGAACGTAGCCAACACAAGCATCGGATTTGACGTCATCGATGAACTCGCCGAGTCCAACAAGAATCTCGAGATCATCGAATTCGAGAACTAGAACGCATTCCGCAAGGG
>JBPCVE010000364.1:0-12067 GCA_051010795.1 Rubripirellula sp. | reverse complement strand
CGACTACTTGGGCGTTCAAATATCCGCCGATCCAGCCCCGGAGCGGATCGCGGCACCATGTTCGCTAGCGACTGATCCCTCTTCCTTCGCCAGAACCACCGAATCTCGGTCATTAACACTCGCAGCCTGGAATTCGATTCAGACCATCTGCGTTACCAGGCAGCGTGCCTGATCGCACACTCACGTCCGTCTTTGTTTTGGACGTGAGCTTGAGAAAGTTCCCGCTTACGGCTCCAACGCCGTTTCGGACCTTCTCCGGAACGAGCGAAACGAGGCGTCATCACATCTCGTGAGAGCATCGCACGACCCCTGTGACACCAAGGCTGCCTGAGGTGGTTGCAAGAGTTTTAAAATTTGTGGCTATCCGAAAACGCGTCAAAGCCGCAGAAAAGGCCCATGGCAGCACCGCCACGATGCTTCCGGATGTAGGATTATTTGGCTAGCCAGTACGGCTGCCGTAGCCCGCATGCCCGTTCATACAACTGCATGACTCCCGAACGGCACGCAGCAAGGTTGTTTTCCGCCCATCCGCACCGGGCAACGGCAGGACGTAGGCAAGTGTGTGGAATGGAATCGCGTTATTTTCGAGGCTCGCGGGTTACCTTTGTCGGCTAGGGCGTTGTTTTTTTACGCTGTACCGTCTGTATTATCCACAGAAATGGGGAACAGATCGTCGCAGTTTCGCAGGGGTAAATACAAATCACTATCATCCTCGACAGACTGTGCGTTCTCACTGCTACGGCAGGGCGTTCAGAAAAGCGGTGATTGCTGCATTTCAGCAGGTTTTGATCGAGTCTGCTATGATTTGCGTTAGACGCTTACCACGTATTTTCGCCCGTAACGGTGCTGGTTTCAAAACCAGCCACGTTGACAGTCCGATTCTCAACCATTGGCGTTTCCGATTACAATCGAGCTACATTAGCGGGACGCTCGCAGATAGCGCCCGTCTCACCCTACAGATCTTGCCGCAATTCGTCGGGCAACAGTCCAGCGAAGTCGCACAGTGACACTACCCTTCAGAGCCATAGAAGAAGCGTATGAACCTCAGTGAAACCAATCATCTGAAGCGTCCCCTGGGACTTTTTATGGTGCTGTTTGCCGCGGTGCAACTAGCCCTTGCCTCGCCGTCAGACGCAGCCAAGCCATTTGCGTTCCGAGCGAACGACATTGTTGCGGTGTATGGAAACGGTCTGGCGGATCGCATGCAGCACGATCCGTGGGTTGAAGCCAATCTGCAAGCTCAGTTGGCAGGCAAGCAGGTCAGCTTCCGCAACATGAGTTTCGCTGGTGACATGGTCAACAAAAGGCCTCGCAACAAGGGTTTCACTAATGACGCGGAATACCTGCAGCATGTCGGTCCCTCCGTCGTATTTGTCTTCTACGGTTACAACGAATCATTTGCTGGGCCATCCGGGGCAGCTGCATATGAAGGCGAACTGGTCAAGCTGGTTGAGCGTTACTCGGCACTCCGGAAAGAGAAAGGCGTTGACCTTAGGTTTGTTCTGTTCAGCCCCATTGCTTACGAGAACAAGGGCGACCGCCACTTACCTGATGGAATCGAGCTGAATGAGAACTTGGCGTTGTACACTGAGGCAACCCAACGGGCCGCTGAACAGACGGGTCAAACCTTCGTCGACCTGTTCAACCCTTCCCTGGACCTCTATCGCAGCAGCAACGAGCGTTTCACCCTCAATGGAATTCACTTGAACGCCAAAGGTTACCGCGGTCTTGCCGATATCATTTCAGCGTCGTTGACCGGAAAAACCAAAGAAGCGAACCCCGCCTTGTACAAGGCAGTTGAGGACAAGAACTGGCATTGGCACAATCGATACCACGCAACCGACGGAAACGACATTTGGGGCGGCCGTTCAGGGCTCAAGTTCGTTGACGGCCAAAGCAATGCTGATGTCCTCAAACACGAATTGGTGATGTTGGACGTCATGACGGGCAACCGAGACGAAGCAATCTGGGCTGCAGCCACGAACAAGCCATACAAAATCGATGACAGCAACGTGCCACCGCCTATCAAAGTTATCTCAAATGTCGGTGGCGGAAGCGCGAGCTCAAGCGCCGCGAAAGAAGGTAGCATCGACTATCTGTCCGCAGAGGAATCGCGGGCGAAAATCACTGTACCCGAAGGATACGAACTGAACGTCTTTGCATCGGAAGAACAATTTCCCGACTTGGCCAACCCCGTCCAGCTGCAAGTTGACGCAAAAGGACGACTTTGGGCAGCAAGCTGGAACACCTATCCGAAGTGGGAACCCGGCAAAGAGATGAACGACAGCCTGATGATCTTCGAAGACACGGATGGAGATGGGGTCGCGGACAAGCGAAAAATTTTCGCACATGTTCACAATCCACTCGGTTTCGAGTTTTGGGGCGGTGGGGTCATTGTCACCTCAGGCCCAGACTTGTTGTTCCTCAAGGACACAGACGGCGACGACAAAGCTGACATTCGATACCCACTGCTGCAGGGCCTTGGAACTGCCGACACCCACCATGCAGCCAATAACCTGGTCATGGGGCCAGATGGTGGTATCTACTGGCAGAGCGGAATTTTCCTGGTTCACAACCACGAAACACCATGGAAGCCAAACCTGAACATCGGCTCCTCTGGCATGTATCGCTTCAATCCACGCACCTACGCCATCACACCGCATGCTGGTAACAGCCCCAATCCGCACGGAACAAGTTTCGACAAGTGGGGCTACTGCTACGCCAATGACGGAACGGGGGGACGGTCCTATCAGGTTCGCCCCGAAGGCAAGGGATTCAAGATGCACACGCTGCTCACAAAAGAATTTCGCCCGGTCGCCGCAAATGAGATCCTTTCATCTCAGCACTTTCCTGAAGAACTGCAGGACGACTTCCTGATTTGCAACACGATCGGTTTCCTCGGAATCAAGCAATACAGCCTTGACCGTGGTGGAAACGCTCCCGCACCGAAACCTGAGGTTGTGCAAGAACCAGGCAATATCTCGATCACACAAGGTGGTGGCCTGATCACGGTCAATCACCCAGCACTCAAAGACGCAAAAATCACCGGCTTCAAACTTAGCGTCAAGGGCGTTCAGGAAATGAACATTTCTGAGGTAGAGGTGATGAGTGGCAAGAAGAACATTGCGAAGACCGCAGACCTTGCGTTGTCAAGCGACTACCAGAACGGAGCATATCCAGCATCTCTGCTTGTTGATGGCAACAAAGGTAATTTTGCCCACACGAACAAAGAGAAAAACCCATGGATGAAGGGCAACTTCGCTGCACCTGTTGAAATCTCAGAATTTCGAGTTTGGAATCGCAAAGGCTTCGAAAAACGATTTGACAATGGAAAGATTGAATTCTTCAATGGCGACAAACTTGTTGCTGCCGTCGACGTCAAAATCAAAGGTGGCGGAAGCAACGACATGAGCAAGAACCGAAAACTCGGTGAGGTTTGGGGAACACCAGGCATCGAATTGCTCAACAGTTCTGACCGAAACTTCCGCCCCACGGACGCAATCATCGGTGGGGACGGCGCGTTGTACGTCGCAGACTGGCACAATGCCATCATTGGTCACATGCAACACAACATTCGAGACCCCAATCGCGACCATAAGCACGGACGTATTTTCCGCCTGACGGCAAAAGATCGTCCCCTGCAGGAGCCCGTGAAAATTGCAGGTGAGCCCATTGAGGTCCTGCTGGAGAACCTGAAACATCCCGTTGACGGCGTACGTCATCGAACGCGAGTGGAGCTTAGTGGCCGCGATTCTGATGCGGTGATTACAGCAGCACAGAAATGGTGCAAGAAATTCGACCCCGACAACGAGGTCGAAGCTCATCACCTGCTGGAAGCACTCTGGCTTCATCAACAACATGGCGTGATCAATGAAGACCTGCTCAATACGCTACTGGCGTCTCATGTTCCCCACGCAGCGAACGCTGCAAAGACCGTGAAACACCTGTGGTACAACGTTGAGTCAGGGGCAAGCGGATTCGCGGCACCCGCCGAACTGGAGTTCGTCAAGTTTGAGACCCCGAAGCATCTGAAGGGGAAAGACAAAGACGCGTACCAACTTGGATCGGTGGTTTACCAGCGTGAATCCCACTGCTCCACTTGTCACCTTTCCCACGGCAAAGGTAACGCTAATGTTTATCCATCCTTACTCAACAGCCCTTGGGTGAATGGAAACAAGGAACGACTGATCAAGCTCGCCCTACATGGTCTGCATGGAAAGATACGAGTCAACGGAAAGACCTATGATCCAGCTCGCGGTGTACCGCCCATGACAGCTTTCCGTGAGTTGTTGAATGATGAAGAGCTTGCCGCTGTGCTTACTTTTGTTCGCAACAGTTGGGGCAACCAGGCCGAACCCGTTGACCCTTCGTCGGTGGCTCGTATCCGAGCCGAAACTAAAGGACGGTTCACGGTGTGGACACCTGATGAGCTGACCAAGCAGCATCCATTGGAGCTTGAGCTGATGGCTGAGGTTGACAAGCAACCAGAGGTCGAATTCTCCAACGATGCGCTTGAAAAGGAGTTGATGGCCCAAAGCACCAGTGACATTGCTGCTGAGGCGATTGCACAAGGCAACGCATTACGTGGCAAGAAACTGTTCTACGAGTCCGCGGCGGCCTGTTACGCCTGCCATGACCCACCAGGTCGGGTCGCACGGCTGGGGCCAGATTTGGCACGTCTCAAAACCCGACTCACAAACGAGCAATTGGTTGACTCGATTCTGCGGCCCGCTGAGTTGATTGAGAAAGACTATGCACAGGTCAGTGTGTTGACTGTCGATGGTCAGATTTTCACTGGCATCAGAGTCTCAGAGGACGATGATGAACTGGTCCTCAGAAATTTGGCAAACCCAAAGCCTGTTGTCATCCCACAAGATGACATTGAGCAAGTCAAGGATTCAAAAACGTCTCTGATGCCTGCGAATCTCGTGAAGCAACTGAAGAGCCGTCAGGAATTCAATGACCTGATGAGATACGTGATTGAAGTAAGACGGCGATAAGTTCAGAAGGTCACTCCCAGCCCGCGGGTACTCGCCCGCGAGCCTCATGCATGATTGCCTGAAGCCGACACATCGTCGGCTTCAGGTTTTTTTTGGAATGGAATCAAACGCCCGTCATGGGACATCCCCAAAACACCACGCAAACGAATGAACCAACAGCCAGCATTTCCTCGGATCGTGCCCAAAATGGCCATCGGGAACCGAGATGCGGCCCATGGCTTCTCTGTTTCCCTTTCACCGCAACTGACGTCCTCATGTGAGCACAGGGGCTTCACAATCGGAGGCGAAAACGGCGGAAAAACGGCCCAGAAGCAGAAGCGGGACGACAAGGCTGCCCATGAATGTTTCGAGGATGAATACCCTGACGAGGGTGTGGTTCTGTACAATGGAAGACACAGAACACACGGCTAAGCTGAAACCCGAAGAAAGTATTCCCTGTTTCAGACATCCTCGTATCTGGCAACCTGCGAGACCGTTAATGATGCCAACGGGCTCGTTCCATGAAACCGTCTTTTCAATGTTTCACACGATAGCAACATTCATTTGAGTCATGACCATTACTCACTCACTCTGAGCCGATCGACCGAGCATGAGTTTACCTGAGCAGCAATTAAATGTGTTACTCACAAATGGATGGTGGCAACATTTAGACGCGGTCTCCGACACAGCGCTCGCGTCTGAACCCGATTCATCATTGGCAATCGCCTCCAAAGGATTCGTGTGTCTACGCGACGGGCGAATCGACGAGGCCCGAGACTTGTTTCGTGATTCCCTGGCGATTGATGCATCCGACGTCGTTGCGAGAATCGGCTTATTTAACCTGCATTATCAGGACGCGAATTTTGCAGAGGCGGACAAACTCATCATGGACCTGTTGCAGGACCTGCCCCATGAACCTGGGCTGCACGCGGCGCAATGTCGACTGTATGCCATCTTCGCGAGCCGTGAACGCACAGAACAGACAATCCAGCAGGCGGTTCATTTACACCCCGAATCTGAAGAACTTAGGACCATCGAACTGTATCACGCATATAAGGGAAAGGATCAAGCAAAAAAAACGGAACTGAGTTTGGATTTGCTACAACTCGATCCGGACAATTTCCTCGCGCATCTGATTCTCGGGCAGGCACGTATAAGAGAACGTGATTTTGAGAGTGCGGAACACCACTTGCAAACGTGTATGTCGCTCGCTCCCTCCGAAAATTCCGCGAGAATGTTAAAATACCTCGAGGTCGCTCGCAGCGGAAAGGGAGCATGGCGTCTTGCTGCATGGGCGTATCGCCGCAAAATAATGAAGTTCCTGTTTCCGCGGCATTATCTTTGCAAACGCGTCAAACTCAGATGGGATCGCTGAAGAAACGTTTGAATGCATGACTGTCTGCGTGCAATGGCCGAGGTGCCCTGTTGGGCATGGTCTTCGTACGGTCGGCCAGCTGTGTACTTCATTGAGCTGCCCTGCACTCACCAACTCATTCAAGCCCTTGTCTGGGCTTAGATTTTGATCGCTGTTGCGAGTTTTTTCTTGTTCTTCATAAAATCATGGCTTTGTGTTATTTCTGAAATACTGCAGGGTGGTTAAGTTTCCCTTACACCGCGGTTTCATTCTCTCCTTATCGCCTTTGAAGTATCCGCTAAAACTGTTGGACCAGCCACGCCAAGCAAACCCTCGCACCAGCCATTGATTTGCTTTTGGCCTAAAGGACCCCCTCGTCACCTACCCTGCTCTTTTGAAAGGATTTCAATGCCTAAGTTGCTTTCTCAAGTTTTGTTAACTGGCCTACTGCTTTCGCCTGTTGCCGTTTCTACCCGAGCGACTGCAGCGATCGCCCCACTCAGCCCTGCTCAACTGAAGGACAAGGCTGAGGACATTTTCGTTGGGAAGGTTTTGTCCGTCACTGAAACAGAGGCTCCCTCCACTCGTTTTGACGATAAAACAGAGTTCACAGACCGAACCTACACCATCACGATGGGTGTGATCAAAGTACTGAAATACAAATCAGTGAAGGTCGCGTCGCAAGTGAAGGTTCAGGCGTGGCAGCCAGTTGGCGGCAATCAATCCGGGCTGATTGGTTTTGTTGGCCCACAAGGCCATGTACCGATTCCCAAGAAAGGTGACATCGTTACCGTCTACACAGCGAAACACGAGTCGGACAAGAATTCTGATTCAAATACCAAAGAGGGCACCTTGATGGTTTACGTACCGTTAGTGCCAAACGGCATGGTCATTCAAAAAGACAAAGGCGAGGACGTCGATCCACATGGGACTACGCAGCTTACACCACCGAAAACTAAGTTCGCGGGGGATACCAAGACATTGCAAACGCTGAGCAATGCATCATCGTTCCAGTTCATGGCAACAGTTGCTTTGTATAAGGAAATGCTTCTGAACTCCTGGGACGAAAAAACCTACCGTCAATTCTCTTATTACCACGGTTTAAACCAGACTGCTTTATCGGAGCTGTCCGAGACTCATAAGAACGATAAAATCTGGGGTCCATGGTTCGAAAGCAGGTTTTCGTACCAGGCTTCGGTCTACGAGGCTCTGCAACCTTACATTGCTAAAAAGCGCAAGGGTGAAGTAATGACGGCACAGGACATTGCTGTACTCACGCAAATTCAGCGTGAAGTGACCGCTAAACTGGGCAGGTAAGCCTCGGGGCACTGCAAGCTCACTCAGGTACATGCTCCCGTGTCTGAGTTCGAACTGAAGCAGCCTGGCCAACAGGCAGTTAGAGAACGGCGATCACGATCGGAAGGGTGGTGCTAACAACGTCCCCAACAGTGGACGAGCTTAAAGACGCATCTGTTTGCCAGTTGATGAAGCGGTATGCGGCCCCGCCCTTTTTTGAGAACAACCTGTATCGGCCAAGTGTTCTTTCAACCCCTTCTATTCGCATCTGACGATGCGTGGACCAAAATAGTCACTCACGGGGTTTGCGGCATAAGTCCTCCAGTTTCGTCTACTCAAACGCTCCCTACAGTCGGCGTCCCATTGATTTGGATGCCACGTCTACAAAGATCTTGAGAATCGCAGGCGGAGAAGCGGTTCGCTGCCTTGATGACAACATGCATCGCAACGCCAGCCAGTACCAAAACCGCCACGTTCAGCCAATCAGGCGAGGACATCTTTGATGACGTGCCCATGAACGTTGGTAAGTCGTCTCTCAAGGCCGTTGTGATAGAACGTCAGTCTTTCATGGTCCAAGCCCATCAAGTGCAACAAAGTTGCATTGAAGTCGTAAACGGTGGTTTTGTTGACTGCTGCCTTGAACCCAAACTCGTCGCTCTCTCCATAACTGAAGCCTGACTTGACACCGGCACCCGCAAGAAAACAGGTGAACGCACCGGGGTTATGGTCTCTACCGCTGCCATTTGCCTGCAGGAAAGGCATCCGGCCGAATTCGGTGGCCCACACCACCAGGGTGTTTTCGAGCATGCCTCGCTGCTTGAGATCCGCAATCAGGGCCGCGGTCGGTTGATCCATGATCTCTGCCTGCATGGCATGAGTGTCCGCGATATTGGAATGGGAATCCCAGTTTGTAATTCCGTTTCCACCGGACGGATCGCTGCCGTTGAACAACTGCACGACCCTCACTCCCTTTTCCAACAAACGCCGCGCTAAAAGGCAGTTCTTTGCGTACTTTCCTCGCAATTCACTTCCGCCTTCCACCCCGTAAGCAGTCAGCGTTGCTTTGGTTTCCCCAGACAAATCCATCACATCCGGCACCGAAGTTTGCATCTTCCCAGCTAATTCGTAGCTAGCGATTCGGCCTGCAAGGTTAGCGTCTCCGGGGTACTTTTCGAGATGTCCTGCATTAAGTTGTGTCAAGAGGTCGACGGTCCGCTGATCGGTCTCAGGCGAAATGGCTGCTGGACGTCCTAGATGGTTAGGCGGCTTTGATGCCGTGAAGTCTGTCCCCTGATAAGCGGCGGGCAAAAACCCATTGCCAAAGTTATTCTTCCCACTGCGAGCCAATCCCCGCGGATCGTTGATTGCAACGAACGCAGGCAATTCCTGGTTCTCTGTACCCAACGCATAAGTAACCCAGGAACCAAAGGATGGAAACCCCTCCATGGTAAAACCCGTGTTCATGAAATTTTCGCCCTGGGGGTGTGCACTTGTGTCAGTGGACAAAGCGTGGAAGAAGCAAAGGTCATCCACTTGGTTACCGAGGTTTGGTAACAGATCGGAAACCATTTTCCCGGACTCGCCACGAGGCTTAAAATCCCAAAACGGCTTTGCGATATTCCCTGAAGGTCCTTCAAAAGTGACGGCCGGAAGTCCCGGCGGTTTCTGCCCGTGCAACTTATTCAGTGATGGTTTGTAGTCGAACGTGTCTACATGGCTTACAGCCCCCGGGCAGTAGATAACAAGGACTTGTTTGGCGGGTACTTCGAAATGCGAGTCTCTCGCGGCGTAGGGCTGACTCGTGTCGATGGAGGGACGAATCGGCGCAACGCCACCTGCAGCGGCATTCGTTTCACTCGCCAGCAAACCGTCCTGATCCAACAAACTGGTCAACGCAAGGCCCATCGTGGAAAGACCCGCAGTTCCGAGAAAATTCCGACGGTCCAGCATGCTTCTGCCATGCCGGGATAACTTTTCAGGATTTGACATTGCTTGAATCAGGGTAGGAAGGCAAATTCGTTCGAGTTAATCAGTGCACGGCAGACGATATCCAAGCTGTCCGACTTCACCACTTTCTCGCAGGCGATGAGTTCAACGGCAGTGGGCTGACGTCCCAGAATCAGGTCAAAACAACTAGCAATGGCCGCCTTCGTCGCTCCGCCTGCGTTCTTCCGCGCGCGTGAAGCGATGAACTTGGATTGTTCCATCACAAACTCGCTATTCATCAGATTGAGTGCTTGCAACGGTGTGGTTGAAATTGGCCGACGTGCCCTGACCTGACCACAATCAGGAAAATCGAACGCGGTGAAGATCTGATCGTCGACCCGCCGCATTCGTTCTTGGTAAATCATCCTCCGCCAGGTAACGGGCCCAAAGTTATTCAACACCTGCCATTGCGAGTAGCGTTTTTTCACGTTGTGGATCCGATAACTGCGGCCGCCAACCGTGACGCCCAGTTTTCCCGATGCCTGCAGAATTCCATCTCGAATCACTTCAGCTTCGAGGCGTTTTGGAGGGAATCTCCACAACAAGGCAGAGCTTGCATCAGTTTTCAGTGCCTGGGCCCGCGGCACACTTTGCTGTTGAAATGCATCGGACAACACCATCAGTCGAATGATGTGTTTTAAGGACCATGGCTCTGTGACCGAGTCTTTGACATCAGCCCCGACTGAAGGGTGCATCAGTTCAACTGATAACCAATCGAGCAACTCCGGATGCGTTGGCGTTGCTCCGGCGGAACCAAAATCGCTCGTGGTCGTGACGATCCCGCGGCCAAACACATGGTGCCAGATCCGATTCACGGCCACACGAGATGTCAAAGGGTTCGCTTTGTCCGTCAGCCACTTGGCAAATGCCGCCCTGCGTGCACGCCCTGAGCTGTTGGCCGGCAATCGCAAAGCGCCATCGATCTCCAACAAGCCAGCGGGAGATACAAGTTCTCGCGGGTTCTCAGGACTGCCCCGCCCCAGCACATGAGTGGGAACGGGCTTGATAAATCGAGCGACAAAGCTGGGTGTTGGCCCTTCCTCACTCACGATGGCGATCAATTCCTGCAACTGTTCGAGCAGTTTCACCCGTTTCGGATGTCGTTCGTTCTGCTTGTCGGAGGACATGCTGAGGGCCACCGTGTGCCACTGTCCGTCTTCGCCCATTGCTTCCACGGTGTAGCCGCCAAAGTTGAATCGATGAAGACCTTCCAGGTAATCTGTCTCGAAGTAATCTTCCCGATTGGTACTCAAACGTATCCGTTTAAATTCTGCGACCTCAGCAAACGTGATCTCAATGAAGGGCTTGGTCTTCGACTTGGGTGGTGCCTTCACGCCCCACGCCTGCGTCCCGTACTCACCGTCATTGACTCGCTCAATTTGGGCCCGAACGACCTCCATTTCTGGGGGGCTGTAGGTTTTCGCACCGTTAGCAGCCAGCGCCAGGTTAAATTGGCGATCATTAGGCCCAAAGATTTCCAATTCGTCCAACCGAACGCCATTCCAGTTGAAGGTAATCCGTACTTTATTGGTCCGGGTGAGCGGGACATGGAACTCACGATAACCAGTCCAGTTTTCCTCCCACGCCCCCATCTCCTCAAGCTGTCGATGCACTGCGGCAATCTGATCATACAGCTCTTTGCCACGAACTCGTCGCGGGTGTTCCGGTGCCAGTTCCGGAAATCGACTGCCGAACTCCACGTCCTGGAATACGGCAGACATTGAGTAATAATCCTGAATCGAAATTGGATCGAACTTATGGTTATGACACCGTGCACATCCGATGGTCACGCCCATGGCCGAAGCTCCTACTGTTTGCAGGATTTCGTCCATGCGATCTGCACGTGCCTGCCGGCGGGCGCTGGGTTCCTGACCTACGGTTGCTACCGGTACATGAGATCCTGAAACGAGATACCCCGTGGCATCGCCCTGGCCGATGGTATCGCCTGCAATTTGCTCGAACAGAAATTGGTCGTAGGGTTTGTCGTCGTTGAAAGCCCGGATCACGTAATCCCGATAGATCCATGCGTTCTTTCTGTACATATTGCTTTCGCTACCGTTGGTTTCTGCCCACCGGATCACGTCCAACCAATGTTGTGCCCACCGCTCGCCGAAGTGAGGCGAAGCAAGCAAACGCTCAACCGCATCGGTGTAAGCTTCGTTTCCGCGAATGTCCCAGTCGGAAATGAACTGCGTTGTCAGTGCGGGGGTCGGCGGCAAACCCGTCAAGACGATCGAGGCGCGTCTTAAGAGAGTTCGCGGATCCGCCTTCGCGGAAAAGCCCAAGTTCTTGTCCTCCAGTTTTTGGACCAAGAACGCATCGATTGGGTTGCCAACACGCGTGTCGCCATTGGGAACGGTTGGGCGTAGAACCGGCTGGAAAGACCAATGGTCCGACTTTTCCCTTGACACTGCCTTCATCTGTCCGGGCCACACCGCTCCTTGTTTAACCC
>JBPCVE010000363.1:0-4365 GCA_051010795.1 Rubripirellula sp. | reverse complement strand
GTGTTTTCCGCAGCAAAAGGCCGTTTTCGAGAGCGAACAAGCAATCTTGACAACGATGCACGTTTGCGAGACCGCGTGGAACCAACGGCCAAGGATGAGCGAGACCCGCATGAGTTTCCGTAGTCTCTCATTACTTCGATAGGCATCGTCGCCTCCACCGCTACCAACCGCTGCATCCCACTCTCTTTTGCTCCCCACCTACGACTGGGTGCCGTTGACCGAAACGTGCCCCGCTTTCTTGCCCTCATGAATATGACACAAAGGTTTGCCGCGTTACTGGTACGTCTCATTTTGCCTGCCTGCATTCTGGGCGGCGGATGGTACGGATTTCGTCAGCTTTCAATTCCCATGGAAGAGGAGGTCGTCGAACCGCCGGAGCCTACCCAGGTCCGAACGCGTGTGCAGCCCTTGGAAATCGGCAGCTACCAAGTACACATCGAGACCCATGGATTGATGAGCCCCCATAATCAGGTGACGCTATCAGCCGAGGTCACTGGGCGTGTTGTCAAGATTAATCCTGAGTTCGAAGTGGGCCGTTTTTTCTCGGCGGGTGACGTTTTACTGAAGCTTGACGACCGGGACTACAAAACAGCGATTCGGATCGCGGAGCAGGAAGTTCGCCGCAGCGGGGCCGCCTTCGATTTAGCGACAACCGCCAAAGATCGAATGGAAAAACTTGCTTCGCAAGATGGTGCATCTTTGGCTGAGCTGGAAGCATCTCGTTCGCTGCTTCTTCAGGCCGAGAACGATGTCGAGGTCGCGAAAGCAAATTTAGATCAAGCCGAAAGAGATTTGGAACGTACGGACATTGTTGCTCCCTTCGCCGGTCGTGTGGTTACCAAGGCAATTGGTCTCGGTGAATTGATCACAGTCGGAACGACATTGGGTGACATCTTTGCGGTCGATTACGCCGAGGTGCGACTGCCTGTTGCGACGCGAGAATTACGTTTCTTGAATCTTCCGGAACGTGAAAGCGATCCGCCATTGGACGTCACGCTCCGCGATGCCATTAATCCAAACAGCGAGGCTGAGTGGAGCGGTCAAATCGTTCGTACAGAGGGAGCACTTGATCCTAATTCACTTGAATTATTTGCAATCGCTCGAATCCCTGACCCCTTTGGTCTCCATCGCGACGGCTCGGTATTGCGTATTGGCCAACCAGTGAGTGCTACGATTCGCGGTGAAAATTTAAAGAACGTGATCACCATCCCAAGGGCTTCGGTCCGCTCTCTGAACCAGATCCATTTGATCGATGCCGAAACGAAAAAGTTAAGCACACGAAATATTGATCCGCTGTGGTCGGATGACAAATACGTGATCGTTCGCGACCCAAGCATACGGCCAGGTGATTTTGTGGCGACGACCATGTTGGTCTATGCTCCCGAAGGTGCCGTTGTCGACATCATCTCAGAAGTCGAGACAGAGTCTCTGGCAAGTCAACCGGCGGCTGGGAGCCCGACTCCATGATTGGTTGGTTCACCCGCAATGGGATCGCAGCGAACTTCCTGATGATCTTGATTCTGGTCGCGGGCGGGTTTGTTGCTCTGACACAGGTTCCACTCGAGGTCACCCCGGCCCTCAGTTGGGACGGCATCAGTATTCGCATGGCCTATCGGGGTGCAACGGGCAAAGACATTGAGCGTGCAATTCTGATCCCTATCGAAGAAGCTTTGGAAGGTGTCGACGGTATCGAATCGATCAACGCCGAAGGATCTCCTGGGGGCGCCTGGATTTGGGTGCGGGCCGCTCGAGGAAAAGACCGACGCGACCTACTTGACGACATCAAAGCGCGTGTCGACAGGATCACGACGTTTCCTGCCGAAACCGAACCGCCACGAATCTACATCCCCGAGTCCGCTCACTATTACGAAATTTTGGAAATTGCTGTCACCGGTGATCTTTCGTTACGGGAGCTTCGTGAGGTTGCAAATAAGGTCCAGCGTGACCTGCTAGAGATGCCCGGCATCAGCCGGGTTGTCCTGCAAGGAGATCTCGATTCTGAGATCAGCATCGAGACGGATGTGGAAAAACTGTTGGCATATGACCTCAGCTTTCGAGAACTTGCCGACGCAATCCGAAACTTTTCGATCGACCTTCCCGCTGGAGCGATCGACAGCAATAGCGGGACGTTTATCGTGCGTACCGACGGGCAGGCGTTCACAAGTCGAGAGTTTGAACAGATTCCGCTTCGTTCGGTCGGAGGCGCCGAAGTCCGAGTCGGTGACGTGGCGAAGGTCACCGATGGATTTAGCGAGGAACAACCTCGGCTGTACTACAACGGGCGTCCGGCCCTACTGCTGGAAGTGATGCGGGTGAGCGATGAAAATGCCCTTGATATCGCAAAATCGGTTCGCAACTACATTGCCAAAACCCCAGCTGTCTTTCCAGAAGGAATCCGCTTGGAGATTTGGGACGATCAATCGATTGCAATCCGTCAGCGTCTGAGCACATTGACTTGGGCATTGGCTCTGGGCGGTCTCTTTGTGTTGTTGATCCTGGGCTTGTTCGTCCGTCCTGCGGTCGCATTTTGGATTGTGATCGGAATTCCAGTCAGCTTTGCCGGCGCGGCGATCTTCATGCCTTGGTTTGGATTGACAGCCAATGTCATGAGCCTGTTTGGATTCATCATCGTGACCGGGATTGTCGTCGACGATGCAATTGTGACTGCCGAGAATGTCTACTGCAAAATCAGCGAAGGAATCGACCCGCTTAAGGCTGCCATCGAAGGCACCAAAGAGATTGCAACACCGGTCACATTCGGCGCACTAACAACGGTGGTGGCCTTTCTACCCATGATGTTTTTCGACGGGAACTGGGGCGACTACGCGCGACAGGTTCCACCGATCGTCACCATGGTGCTTATATTTTCGCTGGTCGAATCAAAGTTGATCTTGCCGGCACATTTGAAGCACCTGCGATACAAACCGCCAAGCGGCTGGTTTTCCCGCTTCCAAGCCTACGTTGCCAGATTGCTGAAATGCTTCATCGAACGGGTTTACGCACCCGTCCTTCGCCTCGCGATCACAGCTCGCTGGGCAGTGATCGCCGGCTTTACGGCACTCGCATTGATGATGGCGGGGTACTGTACTAGCGGACGAATGAAATTCGTACCTTACCCCACTGTCGACACGACCCGTATCAGCGCGATGCTCAGCCTGCCCAGCAATACGCCGATGGAAGTCACTCAGCGGTACGTGCAACGCATCACCGACGCACTTGATGTCCTTCAAAGAGAAGCCGTTGATCCGGTCACAGGTGAATCAATGGTGGGCAACGTTGTTACCATGGCCGGTGCCTCACGTCCTGGCCGCGACTATGACCGATCACGAGGGTACGCATCCTTCGAAGTTTTACCTCCAGAACAACGCAGCGAACCCGGGCCATCCAACACGGACTTGGCAACCCGGTGGAGTGAACTGGTTGGGGAAATCCCCGAGGCTCGTGAGTTCCGCACTCGTACCGAGGCGGCCATGGTCCGTGAGTGGGGACCGGACGATGACGAATTCAATTTGGAACTTCGAGGACCAGATTCACCCGGCAAGCGGGAAGTTGCCCGAAAAATCAAGGCGATGCTGGAGACCTATCCTGGCCTGAAAGACCAATGGACAGACGTTGACGAGGGGCAAGATGAACTTCGAATCAGTTTGAAAGCTCGTGCCGCCGAACTGGGGCTAACACAATCAATGTTGGCCAGTCAGGTTCGGCAGGCTTTCTATGGCGAAGAGGCACAGCGGTTTCAGCGTGGAACCGATGATGTACGCGTCATGGTGAGATTGCCTGAATCGGGTCGACGGTCGCTTCACACGCTCGACAGACTGAAAATCCGCACGCCGTCTGGTGACAAAGTACCGCTCAAAACGGTCGCGACCATCAATGTCGTCAAAGCCCCCAGCAACATCGAGCGTAAAGACAAAGCCGAGGTGGCGCGGATTGGTGCGAACGTGAGAGATGAAAGCGTTGACATGGTTGCGATCGCGAGGGATCTTGATCCGGCGCTTCGGGAGCTATGCAATTCAGCAGGACTTACGTTTCGCTATGACGGTTACGTTGAGGATGCCGAAACAACGCGAAAGCAAACATTTATCGGCGCAATCCTTCTCGGTCTAGCACTCTACGGCCTGCTGTCCGTGGCGCTACGATCGTTGATCCAGCCACTCTATGTGCTACTGGCAGTACCCTTTGCCATCATTGGTGCCATCTTCGGCCACATCCTGCTCGATCTAACCCCCTCCTATCTGTCAGTGTTCGGGATGCTGGCACTGGCTGGGATCGCGGTGAACGATACGTTAGTGATGGTTGACTTTATCAATCGCCGGTGCACAGCGGGAAGTTCTCTGCTGGAAGCAGTCGCCGAGTCAGGTACCA
>JBPCVE010000362.1:0-15527 GCA_051010795.1 Rubripirellula sp. | reverse complement strand
CACTTATCCACCGCAAGCTGACATTGAAATGATGGTGAAAGTCAAGGTCAGCGGAAGAGGATCGAACGCCATTCAGAATGCTCAAATCCCCCGAAAGCTTTTGTTGGCCATGGAAAAAGAAGGGGATGAATGGTTGATCACCGAATATCAACACCTACCAATCATTGGCGGTCCCGACAAATTCAGTTCCTATGGTGGTGGTCAACCAGCACAGGGAAACTGATACCCCAAGCAGAGATTCCAAAGCTGCAAACTTTCGCTAAGTTTTGTAGCCCGTGGCTCACCACCGGACTGTGTCGATACAAACCAAAGTCGAAACACCACTTCCATTGCTCCTTTTGAAACTGCGGCATGTTCATCACACTTGACGGCATTGACGGTGTTGGAAAGTCAACTCAGATCGAGCGACTCATTAAACACCTCGAACAACAGGGTCATGAAACTCTTCTGGTTCGTGATCCTGGCACGACGGAAATTGGCGCAAGACTGCGACAAATTCTTCTTGAAAGTGACTTGGAACTTCATCGACGCACCGAAGCGATGTTGTTCATGGCCAGTCGCTGTGAAATGGTGGAAACGATTCTTCGGCCAGCGCTCGCCGATGGCAAGACTGTTGTTTCCGATCGGTTTCTGCTGGCCAATGTGGTTTACCAAAGCGTCGGCGGCAAAGTCTCGCCTGACTTGCTATGGCAAATGGGACGCTTGGCCAATGGCGGACTAGCCCCTGAACTGACAATCCTGCTCGACATGCCTGCCCAGCGCTCGATGGAGCGAATCGGCAACGAGACAGACCGCATGGAAAGTCGCGGGGTCGACTACATGGAGGCCGTTCGCCAAGGATTTCTGGAACAGCTACCACACAGCAGCCAATCAACTGCCATCATCAACGCAGACCAATCACCCGAAGATGTTGGCCGTGAGATGCTGGCGAGCGTCGCTGAAGTCCTGTCGCTACGTTGACGACGACACGAATCTTTCAGATCCGTTAACTCAAAATTTCCTGAACGACTTTGCCCTCAACATCAGTCAAGCGATACTGTCGTCCTTGATATCGGAATGTCAATCTCTCATGATTCATTCCCATCAAATGCAGCAAAGTGGCATTGAAATCGTGTACGTGCACAGGATTCTCAGCAATGGTGTAACCCAAGTCATCGGTTTCGCCAAAACTCATCCCGCCTTTGGTTCCACCTCCTGCAATCCATACCGTAAACGCATCTTTGTGATGATCTCGCCCCGCCTTGTCAGCCTTCTTGGTTCCTTGGGCAAAAGGCGTTCTGCCAAACTCGGACGACCACACCACCAACGTTGAATCCAACAATCCTCTTTGGCGCAAATCCCGAATCAACGCCGCAACGGGTTGATCCACCTGTTTTGCTTTTTTCGCGACGTTTGAAAAAACGGAATTATGTGAATCCCACCCCTGATCAAACAGTTGCACAAACCGGACCCCACGCTCTACCAAGCGTCGCGCCAGCAGGCAATTGTTGGCAAAGCTGTTTTTACCAGGCTGTGTTCCGTACGATTCATGCACTGCCTTGGACTCCGAAGAAATGTCCATCAATTCTGGCACGGATGTCTGCATTCGATACGCTAGTTCGTACTGACTGATGCGGGTTGCGATCTCGGGATCCCCCACGTCTGCCAACTGGGCCTGATTCATTGCATTGACTGTGTCGATGATTCGTTTGCGTGAACTCGGCTCAACACCCTTGGGGTTCGACAGAAACAGCACCGGGTCGCCTTCAGAGCGAAACTCTACCCCCTGATAAACACTCGGCAGGAATCCGCTACCCCAGGCTGGACTACCAGCTCCCAAAACATTTCCCGTGATCAGAACCACAAATCCCGGCAAATTTTCGTTCTCAGACCCAAGACCATAGTTCACCCATGAACCAACGCTGGGCCGTCCAAACTGACCAAAACCACTGAGCATGAACATCTGGGCCGGTCCATGATTGAATTCATTGGTGTGCAGCGATTTGATGAGTGTCAATTCATCCGCGACCCCTTGCAGATTCGGCAACAGATTCGAAATCGGCAAACCCGAATCACCCGAACGCGTGAATCTGTGCTTCGGGTTGTCAGGCGTTCCCAGAAGCGTTGGAAGATCCCGTACGAACGCGAATTTACCGGCTTCGAATAATTCCTTAGGGCAGTCTTCACCAGATCGTTTCTGCAATTCCGGCTTATAATCGAATAATTCAAGGTGACTGGGAGCCCCCACCATATGCAGATAGATAACATTTTTGATTTTGGCAGGGAAATGTGGCTGATGGCCCGTCGCAACCGCCCCAGCTAAGCCTGCCGACTGCTCGTCGTTGGCCACCGGTGAGTCCGCACCGGCCTGCCGCAGCAACTGAGAGAGTGCTAGTCCACCCAGCCCGAACCCCGCTCGCTGAAACAGCGTTCTTCTTCCCAAGGAGGTTGGCAATACATTCATGACACGAAAGGAGCTCACTGATTCATGGTTTCGTCGAGATTCAAAATCACATTGGCAACAGCAAACCAGGCTGCCAATTCCAACCTATCCGTTGAACGCAATTCCAAGGCGGGAACTGATATCGTTGTCCTTGCTTTGACAATCTGTGGCTGGTTCTTCAATTCTTCACGCTCACTCGACAGCAAGCCGACAAGAATCCCAACCTCATGCTCCTTTACATCTCGCGAAACCGCCAGCTTGATTGCATACCGCACACGCGCAGGATCATCCGTCGAGGGTGATTCACTGATGATCTTATCGGCCAACGCCAAAGCCATCTCCACATAGGCTGGATCATTCAATAGCGTGAGCGCTTGCAATGGAGTATTACTTCGTCCGCGACTAACCGTGCAAGTGCCACGATCTGGCGCATCGAAATTGATAAAGCTGGGGTAAGGCGCGGCGCGTTTCCAAACCACATAAGCCCCGCGACGAAAGCGGTTCTCATCTTTCGCGGCAACCCACTTGGGCTGATTTCGCCCGACACTTCGCCAAATCTTGTCGGGCTGGTAAGGCATGATCGGTGGTCCGTACATTTTCTCGGACAACAAACCACTGATGGCCAATGCGTTATCGCGAATCATTTCTGCAGGCAATCGGAATCGCGGCCCCCTAGCCAAATATCGATTCACAGGATCATTTGCCACCATGAGTCTGGTCAGCTCTGCCGAACGCTGAAAAGCGTTAGATGTCACCATCAATTTATGGATGTGTTTCATGGACCATCCCGATTCAATCAACTCACTTGCCAACCAGTCCAGTAATTCAGGGTGACTCGGCGTGTCAGATTGCGTGCCAAAATCCTCCAGCGTTGGAACGAGCCCCACACCAAATATCTCTGCCCACCACCGATTCACCGTCACCCGTGCCAACAAAGGATTTTCGGCCGACGTCAGCCAACGAGCCAACTCCATACGATCGCCGGTAGCAGCGACCGTCCTGTCTCGAGGTAAAGCACCGGGCGTCATTGCCTCCACATTCTCGCCACGAGATTCATAGTCACCGCGGAGCATGACAAACGTCTCACGAGGGCTTTCCAGTTCCTGCATGACCAATGTCGTCTCCGGCGTCAACTTTTTGAGTTCTTTCTCAACTCGGGCAATGGACTGGTCCAATTCCAGCAGCTGTTCATCCACCTTATCAAATTCTGTCCGCAACTTCTTTCGCTGCTGCTTCGACAGTTTCTTCCCTTTGAACATGCTGCGTAGAGTTTCGGGCAAAAACAACAGATCAGTTGCCTGTGTACTGACCGAGACCCGTGGCTTGCCAGCGACGCGTCCAGAACCAAAATACTGCCCAAGACTTACTTTCAAACTCTGTGATTCGAGATCAAGCAACAACGGTTCGGCAAGCAGGAATGTCGCCCAATGCGGTTTCCCAAACTGTCCCCCAATCGCCCACCCCGTCTTACGATCGCCATCGATTGCTCTCGCAACATCCCAGTTGGGCTGAGAATAATCTGCGACCGCTGCTGAGAATGCGACTTGTTTTTTTTCCTCCCCCCTGATGACCTCGCAAGTTACTTCACTAAGAATAACGTTGGGTCGTGCAGCCTCACCACGTCCGGGCCCGGAACCTGGGATTGCATCATCAGTCAGTAGTTCAACGCGAATTGCTGTAATGGGCTTGGCGGGTGGTTGCAGAACAAAGGTGTGGTCGACCGCAGGTGGAACTTCTCCTGTCAACAAGACTGCGCCATCAGACTGAAGGCTGATGTCCTCATTTCCAGAACTCTGAAAATCAAGCAAAGTCACAGGCTCCCACAGCGGCGCTGCCCGATCCTTCAAACGCGTTAACCAATCTTCAAATTGGGAGTCCGAATCAGCTGCAAATTGTTCACGTTTCAAACGCAAACTTTTCAGCTCAGCATTCTGATCGGCAATTTTCTGTTTTTGATGCTGATCCAACGGCAAATCCATTTTGGGACCGTAAAAATCCCAAGTCACTCCGGCCGTCTGCTTGACTTCCAATGGTGTGTTATTGAAGTATGCAAAGAATCGATAGTAATCCTTCTGTGAAAATGGATCGTATTTGTGATCATGGCACTGGGCACACTCCAGCGTTGTTCCCAGGAAGACAGTTGCGGTCGTGTTGACACGGTCCACCACTTGATTGACGCGATTCGCCTCTGGATGCACGCCAGCCTCAACATTGCAGGTCGTCATCCGATGGAACCCCGTGGCAATCCGCTGATCAGCCGTTGCGTTGGGACGCAAATCACCAGCCAATTGATCCGTTACGAATTCATCGAAGGGCATGTCCTGATTGAAAGCTCGAATGACCCAATCACGATAGGCCCAATTATCACGAATCTGATCGGCTTGAAATCCATTACTGTCGGCGTACCTTGCTAGGTCCAACCAGGGCACCGCCCACCGTTCTCCGTAGCGGGGACTCACCAACAGGCGATCCACCAGCGATGAGTAGGCTTGTTCCGAAGCCTCGTTGCTGCTGGTAACAAATTGCTCGACATCGCTGGGTGTGGGGGGCAGCCCAATTAATGCCAGAGATGCACGCCGGGCAACCGAAGCAGTCTGCATTCTGGGATTCGCAACCAAACCGTGCGTCTCAAGCGACTGATCAATGAAGTGATCAATCACTTTCCCGGTCGTTACATGAACTGGAACTTCAGGACGCTTGATTGCTTCATATGCCCAATGCTTGCCCTTTGATTTCGCCTCAGGCCATGCTGCTCCCTGATCGATCCACCGGCGTAAAAGATCAACCTCCTGCTGCGACAAAGGTTCACCGTCAAGCGGCATCAATTCTCCAGCATCCGCATCGGTAACCCGACTGATCAGCAGGCTCTTCTCTGCATGCCCCGGAACGACGATCGTCACTCCAGAATCAGCTTCACCCATCGCTTCATCGCGTTGATTCAACCGCAGCCCACCCTCATCATGCTTTTCGCCGTGACAACGCTGGCAATGTCGCCGCAGCAGGGGTTGAATTTGCTCAGTAAAGTCGACCTGACGTCTTTCCAAGTCAGCATCCACTTGAGCCAACGTGGCACCACACCACAAAGGCCCAAAAACAACCAATGTTGAAAGGAAGATACCGCGAATCAGGTGCGGAGTGAGGAGATAGGGCATCGAATGCGCAGCACCAGTGGTGGGAGGGAAACTCAATCGACCACGTTTATGATACCTACTGTCTAAACGTTCGCTTGCATACTTACCGCGTTATTTTGTATGAATACCACAACGGGATGCGGGTCACACAGAACCCACCTCCGACATCAGCCATCCCGACTCAATGATTAAGTTGAGCGTTTATGCATCTTGGATGACAGAATCCAAAACGCGAACACTTGCCCAACCATCTTTATTTTCTTCAATGAACTGCAGATGCCGCTGTGCGGTTTGATAGACATCGTGAGCTGCACGATCTGCAAAAATACAGTGCAGTGAAACATCAAAGTCCTGATTGACCTCGCGATCAAGTTCTCGATCCCGCGTCCCGATCGAAAAACCAACGAGCCCCTCGTGGTTATCCAAGTATTTATTGCAAGCGTCTAGCAACGTCTGAACAGCCTTGTCACTTCGGTCTTTGAGAGTGAAGAAGACGTGATGAGCAAGTTGCGGCATTCGATTCAGTCCTTCATGAGAAACAATTCACGGTCATAATACGACGCATAGCTTCTACCAACACAGGAGACATGACAACATGCCACCCATTCAGATCACGATTTTCCGTCTGCAGTGTTCGCTGAATTGAGATGTCAGGCGGGCGAAAAACGATCAATTCTCAGCGATCAATTCTCAGCGATCAATTCTCCGACGCTCCCCCGTTTTCCCTTGGCACGAAACTGAAGTTCCTGCTTTGCGAAAAGAATTCAATGGGATTTTCGTAAACTACTTTGCGTGTCAACGCCTCGTCATTCTCTCGCCGTCGCATTTCGAAGATTAAATCGGGAATTGCCGTGGGTTTACTTGGGCCCCAATCACCGGCAGAGTTTGCCAGCAGACGCTCGCCGCCGTATTTTTCGATCATATCTGCAGCACGATCAGGCGTACATTTCGTCACTGGGTAGAGGGTCATGCCTGCCCAGAATCCACGATCAAGCACTTCTGCAATGGTGTGTTCCTCGACATGATCGACAAGCACCCTGGAGGGATCGATTCGGGAGTCATCGCAAAGCATATCAAGAATCATTCGGGTTCCCTGATACTTATCGGCCAGATGCGGTGTGTGAATGAGAATCTGCTGGTCGTACTTGATGGCCAGTTCAAGATGTTCGAGGAATACCGTTGCCTCGTTTTTGGTGTTCTTATTCAGTCCGATTTCACCAATACCAAGAACGTTCGGACACTCGATGAACTCGGGTATCATCGCGATCACATCGCGGGAAAGCGAGACGTTTTCGGCCTCCTTTGCGTTGATACAAAGCCAAGTGAAATGCTGAATTCCAAACTGCGCTGCACGCTTGGGTTCAACGTCTGTCAATTGGTGAAAGTAGTCTCTAAAACCATCCACGCTGCGACGATCAAAACCAGCCCAAAAGGCTGGCTCGCTCATCGCAACGCATCCCATTCTTGCGAGGGTCGCGTAATCGTCAGTCGTCCTCGAAACCATGTGGATGTGAGGGTCGATGTAGTCCATGAAAGTCCAGTTTTCGATTGAATTAAAAGAACGGGCACTCGTGTCTTGCGTTGCCTGACCGCGATCCGCCTGTTTTGAGCTCAACGGCGGCAAACCAATGAACTCTTCAACATACACACGCCATCGGTAAACTCAGTTTCGACCAACACCGCGCTGAGCGAATTTGCGAGGGATGGCTACAGATCCATTTGCTTACGCCAGTCCGATTCGTACTGACGCGAGAAAAGTTGTTGCAGCCGTTCGGATCGGTCCGAGCCGTCGCTCAACAAAATCTCGATCGCGGAATCGAGTTGCTTCCGCTGAGCCTGAGCCTCATTCGGCAGCGGGTCACCCGCGTCCAGAGAGCGGTCGATACGGTCCAAAGTTGCGGCTACTTCCAGTAGCTTGGCACGAACCTCTAAAAAAGATTCCGTGAGGATTTGGCTTGCTGCTCGCATGGCAATGGCTGAGGGATTTCAGGAAATGGCGGTCACAGAACACAGTATAGAGAGATCACAGCACCTTCCCAGCATCCCTGACCGCAAAACAATCACATGCAGCGGCAGTAACCCGCTCACCGAAACCCCTCCAAGGAGGGGTCCCTGTCTTAAGCTTGAGGATTTACAGTCGTGCTGGGGCGGTAATTCTGATTTTGCGGTCAAGCCACCAGGAATGGCGAAAAGAGCGAAACCGATTTTACAAGTTGGGCAAAATCTGGGCAGGAAAAAGCTACGGTTACATCAGGAAGGGGTAGTGAATAACCCCCGAATTGAAGCTCGGATTCCAACACGCACACCTTTATTCTCAACCACTAGCAGCATGCAGGGGCAGGAACTGACTTACGCCGTTCTCGGTCGCACGCGGAATGAAGCCGCAGTGGACGTGCTGCTTGCGTGCTTGGACAGTGAACTGCGTGAGCACCGGGACATGGCTTTGAGTACCCTGATGCAGCAGCGGGAAGATAGAGTTCCAGCGAAACTGTTGGCGAGGTGGCAGCAACTAAAACAACGGATCATCTTCTTCTGAGGACCCGAAAGACGTGGTTTGAGGGTGCAGTATCCCAAGCGTTGAAACACCGCGGGGCGGATACCGTGACCACCATCGCTGCCGCAGAATCACTGGAACTGACCAAGTGCATTCCGATGCTGGTCGATCTGGCTGATACGGGTGAAACAGACGAGATCCGACAACCTGCCACCGCTGCGGTGCTAAAACTGGCCCATATTCTCGGTGTCCGCGCCAGATGTGACCGCAACGCGCCCACGATACGCAATCCAGCACTCGAAAGGCTGCACAAGTCACTTGGTACCATCAGTCAAAACGAGAATGTTTCACTCGCAGATGCTTTTCGAGTTCTATCGCTATGGGGCGACAGCGAACTCCGAAGAGTCATGAACGAACCAACTCCGATCCGAAATCTGATTCTCGACCGTTTTATGGAATCAAAGCACATTGGCGTTCTGGATCTTTTGGCAGGAACGATCAAAGTGCCCTGTTCCAAACAGTGAGATCATTGTTCGCGCGGCTTTGCACATAGCGAACGACGAAGACGATGCAAGCCGTAACGAACATGCTCGACTTCTGCAGCGTCTGATCGCGTTGATTGATCACAATGATGAGAACATTGTCCGCGGCATCCGACGTGTGATCCAACCGTTGCACGCTGAGGCAATGATGCATCGATTCCAGGATTTGCGTCCACGCAGCCGACGGATCCTCGGACGGGTGGTAATGATGGTGGACCCTGACGCATTGCAGCGGGTTTCGGACGCCATTCGTCACCCTGTCCTCAAGAACCGTATCGCCGCGATTGCAATGGCAGATGCTTTGGCAGTCGTGGATCTGTTGTCAGAATCATTTGAACATATCATTCAGGAAGACCATCTCGAAGCTCGCATCACCGCTGCTGAGGTCATGGCGAATGCTCATGGTGATGCGACGTGGGGGTGCTGAAAAAGCTAGCGGACTTACCGGGGTGCCCCGTCCGCGACATTGCGTTGGACGCCATTCAGCGTCGTTCAGCAGAAATGATGAGGCCCTAGCCCAAGAGTCACTGAGCCCAAGAGTCACTGAGCCCAAGAGTCACCGACATGCTATTTTCCATCCAATACCTCCTTGCCGAAACTCGTCTCTCGGACCTCAGCCTGGAGTACCAGGAAAAGATCGAAAGCCAGAGTATCTCCGGAGTCTGGTTCCTAATGATCCCACTTCTGGTCGTGGGGATCGCAATGATCTGCTTCAAGATCGCAGACCGTGCACCGATGGCCGTCAACACCCCCAACTTGATGATGCACGAACTGTGCCGTGCTCACAGACTCAGCGCCGGTGGCCGCAGAATGCTTGAACGAATCGCCGATGAAGCACAGCTGGAGCAGCCAGCAACCATGTTCCTCGGTCCACAGCATTTCGAAGCAGCAGTCGAGAAAGCTGGCCTTACCATCAAGTACGACAAACGACACCAGACCCTGATCGCGATGCTTCGACGCACGCTTTTCACTCAGCAGCCCAAAACCATTGCCTGAACACGTGCCCAGGCTGCTCTGAAAACTAGCCTAGTGTGAAAACTGGCCTGCTGTGAAATCTGGCCTGCTGTGAAATCTGGCCTGCTCCGAAATCTGGCCTGCTCCGAAGGACAGCCTTCATCCCTCATGCACGCTCTCGCGTGCCAATCCACTGATCCACCGACGCGGCACGTCGTCAAAGCCACGTCGTCCACGACAACACAAACATGCTGGCAGAGCTCCAAGGACAACTGCCTGCGGCATGCACTGGTGTACACTCACGTCGCATCAGTGTCACCATTGCGGATCACTCCAACCCCTCTAATACCCCCCCTCTTTAAATCTTTCCTCAACGGCTCTTGGCGACCAAAAGTCCTTCATCCCAGCCAGCGGGTGAAAAACAACCAAAAGCAAGCCTTTGACCGCGCCAAAACCTTCGCAGCAGCACAAGGTGTCCCAGCATGGGCAACGCAAAGAACTCATGGCCTACCGCCACACAGCCGATGAGAGGAAAAACCGGTCTCTCAATGACCCACGCTTGTACGCTAAACTGCGTGACCTAAGGTTCTTGAGATCACCGTACTGCAGTCCCAGTTCCTACGAAATGGTGGGCACGCACAAGGCGTTGCAGATTGAACATGGATGGAACAATGCTACCAAGAGCGATATTGGGACAGACCGAACTGAGCGTAAGTTGCCTTGGTTATGGCAGCATGGGCATCCGCGGGCCCAAGACGTGGGGCGTACGCACCGTTGATGATGCGGATGCTGAGAAAATTCTGAATGCGGTTCTGGACATGGGAATCAACTTCATTGATACGTCACCAGACTACGGACTCAGTGAAGAACGAATTGGTCGTTTTCTTTCGTCTCGACGGACCGAATACTATCTGGCCACGAAATGCGGTTGCGTCTACACCCAACACAAGGATCACCTCGAAATTGATCATCAGTGGCGCAAAGAAGTGATCGAACGCAATCTGCACGAAAGCCTTCAACGCCTGCAAACAGACCACATCGATTTGTTGCAATTCCACGGTGGAGACGCTGAGACACTTGAGCGTGAGGGTCTTCTATCCCAATTGCAGGACTTCCGCAGTCAGGGCTTGATTCACCACATTGGCGTGTCCAGCAAAATCCCGCATCTTTCCGGTTTGATTGACCTCAACTTCTTTGACACGTTTCAGATCCCCTACTCATGTCTGTCACCCGAACATGGTGATTTGATTACCCGCGCAGGTGAATCCGGCGCGGGTATCATCATCCGCGGTGGCATTGCTCATGGAGGTCCCGACGCTGAAATCCAGCGACCGGCGTTGAATGATGCATGGAACCAGGCAAAACTGGACGAACTCATCCCCAAGGGGATGACTCGAGCAGAGCTGATCCTGCGATACACGCTTTCCCATCCCCACTGTCACACCACAATCGTGGGCACTTGTGACCCACAGCATTTAGCAGAGAACGTGATGGCCAGCCGCCTTGGGAAACTTCCGGAGCCCATTTACCGCGAGATTTCTTCGCGAATCCGGCGGGAGACGGAATAGCTGCTGAGGTGACCGTACCTGATCACTCAGGAAAGCCAACGCGTCTCTCCCAGAAGCAGGTCATTGCGGTTCATTTCTGGTACCAGAATTGAACGAATCCTCAACTCGCTGATAGTTCTCCAGCATCGCTTCAAGCTGGGACTTCAGTTCCCCAAGATCACGTCCGTTGTCCAGGGATTCTTCGAGCAGCGGTCGCAACCACTCCTGCATCAGGTGGAATTGTCCCTTGACCAGGTCGGCGAGAACACGAGGCACCTTATGCTGGACCAGCACTTTCTGCTCCGGTGGTGCCAGTGCTCTTTGCTCACTGATTTGTTCCAGCCGCTCGCTCGTGGCCTGCAGTTTATCGGCAAGCTGACTTCCTGTCGTAGCAAGACTTTGCCGGATGGTATCAATACGTGCATCCATGCGTTCTTCGGCACTGTCGTCAGTCACGGCGATCGCGCGAGAGATTACCTGACGAATCGACTCAAGGCCATCTCGCATCGAAGCCAATTGCCGCATCAATTGCCCTGCCTGGTCCTCGCTGTCCATGCCGGACATGCGAACACTTTCAACAAACGCATACTTTATACTGTCCCACCGTTCTTTTTCCTCTGGGCTCAAGATTCCCATCAGTTCCTTGAACTTCAGCACATTGGCTTCGTTGTCGGTGGTGAGGGTCTGCGCATCCTGCTCGTAATTGCTCACAATCAGGGACTGCAGTTCAGAGTCATTCATGACGGCGGCAACACGCTCAGCCATGCGATTCATATTTCGATAACTACCTTGCAGCTTGAAGGGCGGTTCCGTCCGGTACGAATCAGCCTGTGCAGCGCTGCGGATGTAAGCGCGATTGACCCGCAGCACCACATCACGAACGCGAAGCAACTTCCTCATGACCTCAAACATCTCGCGAACTTGATCCATCGAAACATTACTCTGCAGCTCAATTCCCTCCAAGGAATCTCGCTCCGCGGCCATGATGACTGCCCTCGCATCTTCGGGAGGAGCAGTACCCAGTGGCGCCAGCGTCCGATTACTGGTCAAACAATTCTCGAGATAACTCATCTCGAATGCTTCTGCTGAATCACCAATGATCTCGCCCAGGTTGTAAACATCAGCGCGATTCGAAAGCATGTCTGGTACCTGAAAGCGATCACCGCTTTCGGTATAGGGATTACCCGCCATCACAACAGCAACACGTCGCCCACGCAGGTCGTACGTTCGTGTTCGACCGTTGCGAACACCTTCAATCTTTCTGGTGGCATCACAAAGGGAGATAAACTTCTGAAGCAATTCAGGATTCGTGTGCTGGATGTCGTCCAAGTACAACATGACGTTATCGCCCATTTCAAGAGCGAGATTCAGACGTTCAATTTCCTCACGTGCTGCAGCATTCGGGGCTTCAGCGGGATCAAGTGAAGTCACCCCATGGCCAATTGCTGGACCATTGATTTTCATGAACACAATGCCCAAACGGTTGGCCACGTACTCCATCAATGTGGTCTTTCCATAACCAGGAGGCGAGATCAGAAGCAAAAGCCCCATACGATCCGTTCGTTTATCTTCCCCAGCCGATCCCATCTGCTTGGCAAGATTGTCACCGATCAGTGGCAAATAGACTTCATCAAGCAGCCGGTTACGAACAAAGCTTGTCAACACGCGTGGCTTGAACTCATCAAGTCGCATATCCTCGCGGGCCTCATCCACCACTCGCGCTTTGGTTGCATGCAGATCGCGAAACCGCGGCACCACATCCAAACCGTAGCCACGCACACGCCCCAGCAACTCATGGTAGTGCACCTTCATTCGACCTTCACGAATCCGACCGTGATTGCCAGCCATACCCTGTAATTCCGTTGCGACGCTTGCTTCAACGACCTTCATTACTCCGGGACCACCCAGCAGCACCACCCATGCCAACTCGTCACGATATCCAGCCGCTGGATCCACTTCATCGGCTTTTTCATGATTTTTCATGAAAGCATCAACCCAGTTACGAGCGAGGATAAACCCTCTCACAGGATCGTTTTCCGACTTAAGAACGGTGGACAACAACTTCGCTCGATCCGTGTCGGGGATCGCAGCAATGAATTCTTCGTACAAAGAGACTGCCTGTTGGCTGACGACCACTTTCTTCGGAGCGTGAGTCAACTCATCAAACAAGTAATGAGCAATGGCTTGAGGCGTCACAACACTTGAGAACAGAGGTCCCCAAACATCTCGCTGTGATTCACATAATTCTGTCAATCTCTGTCGAAACTCAACTGCGGGACGCGCACCGGGGTATGCCTGTGCCAACTTGGCAAACCCACCGATCCAGTCGACCATGACCTTTCGGGTTTTGGCATCAAGCAGTTTCTGGAACCAAAGCAATGATGCTGCACGAGTACTGGGAGCGTGTCGAAGCAACCCAACCGATGCATCCATCTTCAACAAACAGGAGACAATATTTGCGGCATCATGATCATGCACGCCCTTTGCGTAGCCTTCATCAAATCGGCTACCGGTATGCTTCTGAACCCAGCCAATATCAATACTGGACGGATCAATGGCTTCGCCATTCTTCTTCAGTTCATCAAACAGGTCGACGGCTAAATACTCAGCCCGGTACACAGCCGAATTTTCGCTCACCAGTTCTTGATTCCACAAATCCTTGGACGCTATCAACGCGTCATTACGCAGAGTTTCGAAAAACTGCGTGCCAGTCAGATGCATGCACATTTCACCTTCGCGCAGCACGGTAGTCAGATCGAGCGGCTGGGTGTTGACTGCAAACCGTTGACTTCCCAGTCGAATAATGTCTCCACCATCTTCGTAAAGATCTTGACGATCTTTCAGCTGCCGCACTGCATCTTCACGAATTGTTTTCAAGCGGCTCTGCAAATCTTCAACGCGGATTGCATCTTCAAGATCCGACAACTGTTCAATGATATCGCGAACTTTTTCGACCATCAGGTCGCCAGCAAAGTAGGCAGCGATCTCGTCGGTTGACTCCATCTTGTTCACGCGAGAGTCGATCCCCTTCAAGATCCGCCCAGCAGCAGATGCGAGCGACTCTGCTCGACGATTACGTTTTTCAACCAGTGAAACCTTGCGTGATTCAAATGCGGCATATACATCTTCGCGGCGTTGCGCCAGCTGAATCACAAAGTCATCGAACTCCGCGAAGCGTCCTTCCAATTCTTCAAGCTGCACCATCACCTTGGTCAAATACTCATCACATCGCTGGGGTGAATCGCAAACATCGAGATAGCCGGACGTCGTCTGTTCCAAGAGTTTCAACTGTGAAGCGAACTCGGCTTTCCCTTCAACGCTGACGAGTTCACTTACGCGAGCTTTGAGCGAACTGCGAACCCTGTTCAATGATGCAAAGACATTTCCAATCGCGTCAATGATCTCGGTCCGCTTGGTCGTATCCTCAATACGAAGGTTACTGACCGTTTCAGTCAGCAACTCAAGCTGCGTGCCCGATGCATCGATTTCTTCTTCAAGCTTTTTCGCCTCGGCCACCGTGGCAATCGCATCTACTTGCGTTGCAGCCTCTTCCACACGGTTCACATAGGGATCCAACGCTCCTGGTGTGAGCAGAAAATCAACACATCGACGACTGATCCGCTCTGCCCATTCAGCAGTGGTTTTCTCGAGTTCTTCGACAACAGCTTCATCCACATAGCGAAGCTCTTTCAACCCCAGCGAATGCCCGCGCTGTTCACGCAGTGAAGCCAAAGTCCCCACGAAGTCATCGATATTTTCAAAACGGCCGCGTTCGATGTCCTTGATCAACTCGTTAACATTTTTCTGCACTTCGTTGGTGCGTTGCTGAGTATCACGCCGAACACGCACGACCTTTTCAAACTCTTCCACGGCCGCGTTGGCAGCCGAACGAATTTTCTGCAGCGGGTCTGCCAATTGCTCGGCATCGCTCTTGTCAATCCAGAAATAGCCATCCAGTATGTCGGATGCTTTTTTACCGAGATCAACGTACAGTCCCTCATAACTGTCATCTTTATCGATCAACTGAATCACTTCGCTGCATTCTGCCATACCGCGAACGATCTCTTTGTTCCCCACCTTGAACAGCAGAGAATCACCCTGACCCTCAGGCGCAATCGCGTCACTGGTAAACGGGGTCTGCCAGATTTGGATAGCATGGTGCTTCTGTGGCTCATCCTGTGATTGAAAACAGACCATCTCGCCGCCTTCAAAGATACTCTGACCGTGACACACCAAGGGCGTCTCCACCGTTTGGCTGATCAGGTTGTACCGCAACTGGATATAGGTACCTGAGGCTGGGTTGTAAAACAGGTACAGAAAATCTTCGCCGTTGGCAGCTGCCACGGTACGTTGGTAACGCATTCCGCGCAGCCCATGATCAAACCGCTTGTATTCTCCCGTTTGCAAGTAATATCCACCGGGAAAAATCAGACCATG
>JBPCVE010000361.1:0-2782 GCA_051010795.1 Rubripirellula sp. | reverse complement strand
GTAATTGGCAAGTTCCAAGTGCCCGCCGCGTTGGCCCGCCAGCATTTTCTTGAAGGGGTGCGATCGGACCTGAACACCTGCAACTGTGTTGATGTCGATGGGCGCGTTTCCTGTCGATAATTCTTCTTCTTGAGCCTGATTCGGGTTGAGGACCTGCATTTGCAAGGTTTCCTCAACTGCAGCCCGACCTCCTAGAACCGAAAATGCGGAAGTGGTGCGGCCTCTTCGATTATTCTCAACGCCGACGGTCGCATGACCACTCCAATGTCGCAGCACATTGCCAGCACGCTGTTGCAAATAGGGGCCCCAACTTGTGAGGCGTGCTTTCATAATTGTTTCGCGAGGATTGTGAAGCTCATGTTTGCCCGTGTCGAGCGACCAAGTGACTTGTTGTGTTTCGTTCAGGACGTGATTGTGAATTTCGATGTTGAACGTTGAGGCCAGTCGGTCGTCGGTAAGCGCGATTACCTTGTACGGAATTGTTCTTCGTTCGTTGGCTACTTTGCGTTCCTGTTTGCTGATCAGTGGGGAGATGGTTTGCCCTGTTTTCGTAAGCAGGTCATTGTCGATCAGAACACGTTCCGAGAAACCATCGGTGTAAAGAACCCAGTGCTCTCCATCATCCACCACGGGGCGAATTTCGAATGCCAGCAGCCGACGTTTTTCTTTGGGAACACTCCAACGGACGGGTGGTCGATATCCGTTCTTGGCACGTTCTATCTCATAAGGTCGGAGTGGTTGTTGCACCAGTTCGAATTTGACATCAGGAATGAGGTGGATCACCGGTCCTTGAATGTTTTTGTCAAAGAGTTTAGTCAGGTTACGGGCTCTTTGGTGGATTTGAGTCCATGCACGGCGGCGTTCTTTCGATTCCTCAAAACTAGCCAGCTCTTTCATCGACGACGGGCCGCGGCGACTGCCCTCAACAGCAAACTCCTTGCAGTCACGGTAACCTTCTTGGAGGTGCCAATTGCTACTCTGGATCGCCTCTTTTTCCAAGGCTGCGTACACGCGTTTTCCCACTTGCCTTGCATTCCATGGGCTCGAGGGAACTAGGTAGAGTTCTCGGACGGAGTCGGCCTTTCCATGGTCCTGCGCTTGCCAAAGCCCTTCGGCTGGTAGATTCACCATGCCTGCGTGAACCACACTTGTGCCAGGTTCCAAAGCTCCGGAAATGCTTTTCTCAACCTCCGTTTCCGCAGTCACAGTTGTCGTTAAAAATAGAATCGCGGCAATCGTGTAGAAAGAACGCATAGCGACCTGTTTTTTCAAGTTGGAGATTTCTTTGGGTCAGTTGCGTCAGGCAGCCAAAATAAATGTGGCTGGTGTCTGTTAGTGAAATACACAACGGATTGCCAATGCAGTGCCTGTCGCATGGAGATGGCAGCGGACGGCATCAGGATTATTTTAAAAAATTCGACGCACTTCGTGCAATCGTCATTTGTTGCATTCGACTGTTTGATGTCAAAGTGGGTTTGAACATCAGTATCGCTGGCCACGAAATGGACCAAAGGAATTCGCGAATTGTGTCTGCTGTCTAAGACAGCAGGTCGTGCACCACTTTTCCGTGCACGTCTGTTAACCTGAAATCTCGGCCTTGGTGCCGGTAGGTAAGCTGCTCGTGATTGATACCAAGGCAATGCAACATCGTCGCGTTGAGGTCATGGATGTGTACTGGCTTGTCGACAACGTTGTAGCTGAAATCATCCGTTTCGCCGTAGACCACTCCTGGCTTCACACCGCCACCAGCCATCCATTTGGTGTAGCAACGAGGATGATGGTCCCGGCCGTAGTTCGTTTTCGTCAAGCCACCCTGGCAGTAGATTGTTCGTCCAAATTCTCCACCCCAGATCACAAGAGTGTCGTCCAGCATTCCACGCTGCTTGAGATCATTGAGCAGTCCGGCGCACGGTTGATCGATGATGCCACATTGCCGTCGTATGTCTTTGGGGAGATTTCCGTGCTGGTCCCATTGGCGGATGAACACTTGAGTGAATCGCACGCCACGTTCCGCCATGCGGCGAGCTAACAGGCAATTGGCAGCGAAAGTACCCGGTGTTTTTACATCGGGTCCGTACATGTCCAAAACATGTTGCGGTTCATCGGAGATGTCCGCTAATTCCGGAACGGAGGTCTGCATTCGATAGGCCATCTCATATTGGGCGATGCGTGATTGGATTTCTGGATCACCCACTTCCTTGTAACGGTGACGATTTAGCTTGGCCAATTCGTCAAGCATGCGTCGTCGCATGCCCTCGCTCATTCCTTCTGGGTTGGACAGATAGAGCACTGGGTCACCGGTGGACCGTAGGCTGACGCCCTGATGACGTGTGGACAGAAAACCAGCCCCCCAAAGTCGAGCGTAGAGAGCCTGTCCCCCGAATCCACCGTTGACCGTCGAATGCAAAACGACAAAGCATGGCAGGTTTTCATTCATGCTGCCCAGCCCGTAGGACAACCATGCTCCGGTGCTGGGGCGTCCCGGCAATTGGCTACCCGTCTGTATGTAGGTGATCGCGGGGTCGTGGTTGATCGCTTCGGTGTTCACCGTCTTAATGACCGCCAAGTCATCGACGACCTTTGCCGTGTGAGGCAGCAATTCACTGATCCATAACCCTTCCTTGCCGTGCTGAGAAAACTTGAACGTCGACGGAGCAATCGGAAAACGCTTCTGACCGGAAGTCATCGTCGTGATGCGTTGACCGTTGCGGATGGAGTCGGGCAGGTCCTTGTCATACCAATCATTCATCTTGGGTTTGTAGTCCCACATGTCTAATTGGCT
>JBPCVE010000360.1:0-6043 GCA_051010795.1 Rubripirellula sp. | reverse complement strand
TCACACGCTCGACGTCACGTTTGGCACCCCGAATGATAATCGTGCCAAGCTCAGGTACGAACTGGATCTGTGTGTCACCAATCACGCCAGCTCCACCATCCTCACCGGCGGCGTCTCCCTGTTGCGGCGCTGCGGGTTGGGGTGCCTGTCCAGCAGCGTCCTGTTGGAATACTGCATTTCGGAAAGGTGAATCCGCCGGCAACTGTTGGACTCCGTTGAAATCTTTCTCACCACCTTCGAGACGACGCAATAATTTCAACGCACGTTGAATTGGCTCGGGCTCAGCATTTTTGATGCGGAGAAGTTTCATCACCTCGCCCTGCGTGCGAGCTTTCCGATCCAAAGATGAAATCATTTGCTGCCAGCCTGCAATGGATGGCTCGGGAGCAACAACCGTGACCGAGTTGCTGCGTCGATCCACCTCGACGGTAGTACCCTGAAGCGGTGCAGCAGTCAGTTGAAACGCTGCTCGTTCACCATTGCGGGTTGTCGTCACGGGCGTGCTGCCACCGGTGATCGCTTGTAGGCTGTCCTCGAACTCACGCCACGTAATGTTGGCCAACGCGACACGCATGGGGCCCGTTGTTTTCGCGGATGCCATGCGGATTTGCGATGTCAATAAATTCTGGACTTTGGTCGCGATTGCCGCTTGCGTTGCCTGCGGTGCCATGACAACCAACTGCTCGTTCGGTACGTCGGGCGCGATTTGGACGCCAGGGACATCCCGATATTGCAGGCTTAGCGTCGTTGCAATGCCCCGCGCCTGAGCCGCTGGTACTTTCAGTGTCTGCAGGCTCGGCGAAATGCCATCCTGAGCTGAAACATCGATCGTTGTTCCGCAGACAAACGCAGCAACAAGCAAACTATTACAAATTAAGTGTCGCATCAGCGAGCACCCTCTCTAGCACGGGAAGTCGTTAGTGACGTGAGTGGGCTTCCTGTGAACGCTCCCCACTCAATTAGGAACATCGGACCAGTGGGTTCATTTGCTACAGAGAAAAAAATCGTTAGATACAGAACGTTCCATTCAAATGGCATTTGCAAGCAATTCGAATTCTCGAAAAATGACTGGCCTTTCAGTCACTCGACAAAATTTGTTAAAGAACCAAGACGATTCATACGACAACCTTTCCGATTTTGTCTTTCAGGTATCAGGTCATGCGCAGGCTATCTTTCGCCACGCTCGTTTTTGCTGTCGCTTCCTTGGCTTTCTTGGGGTGCAGGCAAACTGCTGGACCTGCAACGGGGGGCTCGATGTCGTCAGGAAGCATGTCTCCTGCAATGCAGTCACCTTCGTTCAATCCTTTTGGTGGAGCGACTCGCGTTTCGCCACCACCACCGAATGCTTCCGCGGCACCGAATCCCTACATCGGAGGGCCTCCCGGTCAGACGAATGCGGCACAGGGAACTGCGGGTGGTTTCGTGTCGGCTGCTCCTGGCGTCGGGGCCCCACTCACCTCTGGGCAGGCTGTCGGCTCTGGAATACAGCCAGCCGGGTTTGTTGGTTCTGGTGCTAATCCAACAACACAAGCAGGTTTCGCTACCAGTAATGGCACCCCCGGCTATTCAAGTGGCGGTGTGGCACCTGCCAATTATGGAACGACCGCACCAACGAATGTAAATCCTTTCCGCGCTGGTGGAATGCAAGTGAATGACCTCACGCGTGCTCCAGCGCCTCCCGGATACCAAACTCCTGCTGGCTATCAGGCTCCGGTTCAGAACAATCCCGCGGCAATGATGACTACGCCCGGTCCATCGGGAACAGCTCCGGTTCAACCTGTATTCGCTCCGGCATCGGCCCCCATTACCCCTGCGAATGGTGGGGCAGCCATGGGAGGTATTCCAGCCAATAATATGACACCGATTCAGCAGATGCCAATTCAGCAGGTACCAATTCAGCAAACGCAGTACCAGCAGACACAAGCATGGCAGGGGACACCTGCAGCCTCTGTTCCTGATGCGGAAATTGCGAGTCGGATGGTTCCAGTTAACACAACCTCGTCAAACTCCACCGCACCTGTCATCCAGCCAGGAACGTCCCCCGCCCCCGCTCAGAACGGCGGCACGGCAGGTAGTGCTGAGTTGATGTGGCGTCGTCCAGGTAGCTAGGCCGTCGAACCTGCCGAGTGGTCGAGCTGGCAGAAGAAGTCTGATTGCAGATACATCAGGTTCAAATAGCAGTTCATGACTCGTGCGGCCGCTCTTGACTGCAGATCTCACTATGTCACGCTCTTTGAGTCGCTAAGTTGGTTGGTGAGATGTGAACTGTTGTGTTTTGTGCTGATCACTCATTTAGCCAGTACAGTCATAGGACACCGTTATAGGGCATGTGAGTAGGACGCAATGACAGCACCGATGCCGGCAGTTCTTCAGACCTTGGCTGACCTGATCAAGATCAATAGTGTGAACCCCAACTACAAGTCCGGAGTTCCAGAGGCAGAGATGGTCGACTATCTCGAGACCTTTTTTCAGCAGCGATCCATCAAGACATGGCGTCAGCCGGTGGAGCCGCATCGCGATAATCTGATTGCATCGATTCCTGGTCAGGATCGTCATCGAAAGATGATCTTCGAAGCGCACATGGACACGGTTTCAGTTGATGGGATGACGATACCGCCGTTTGAGCCTCGCGTGCGAGATGGACGGATGTACGGTCGAGGCGCCTGCGATACCAAGAGCGGATTGGCAGGCATGATGCATGCCTTGGCGGATGTCGCGGCATCCCCAGGTTCCCCACCCTGTGATCTGTGGTTGGTGGCCACGGTCGATGAGGAGTTTGCTTATCGGGGCGTGGCGGAATTCTGTCGCGAACTTGCTGCGGAATCTTGTGTGGTCGCTGTTGTGGCAGAGCCTACGGAATTACAGCCGGTGGTCGCCAGCAAGGGGCTGATTCGCTGGATCATTGAAACCACTGGTAAGGCGGCTCATTCTGCAAAGCCGCACCTTGGTGTCAATGCGATCACAAGTATGGTTCAGGTGCTACAATCTCTTGAACATGACAACTTGGGACTGTCCACTCGATCGCATCCTTTGCTGGGAAATGCGACTTGTAATGTTGGTGTGATTCGAGGCGGAGTTCAAGTCAACTTGGTGCCAGCTACTTGTCAGGTCGAGGTGGATCGCCGTCTGCTGCCGGGTGAGACCAGCGAGATTGTTTTTCAGCATTACCAGTCTGTGCTGGATGAAGTTATGCTGCAGCATCCACAGGTTCAGGCCATCATGCACCCGCCAATGCTGACTGATTTGCCTTTAGAAACACCGGTTGAGTGCCCGCCTGTCCAGGCAATGGTGCAAGTGCTGAATGAACTCGGTTGTTACCAGGAACCGGCGGGAATGCCGTTCGGCAGCGATGCAAGTAAATTTGGAGCGTTGGGGATCCCAAGTCTGATTTTCGGACCCGGCAGTATTGATCAAGCGCATACAGCAAACGAGTTTGTTGATTGTCAGCAGGTGCTGACCTGTCACCAGGTCTACCGCAGGTACATGCGATCAGAGAGTGTGCTGGGGGCTGCCGCTGGAAGTTGACAAATCGCCATCTGCGTCACTGGCTTTTCCTATGGTTTGTCCTCTCATCGGGCGACTTTGTGGAACGAAGATGAGTTGAGTTCCTTGGCAGCGTGAGATTACTTCGCCTGAGTGTGAAAAATACGTGGCATTTTCCGCACTCTCTCTACTTTGCGTTCCTGTTGGGTTCCAGTAGCGATAACATAGAGATTGAGGCATGTCCAATCATGAATGCTTGTTCGAACGCGACCCTGTTTTTTGCGTGACGCGAGTTTCATGAATGGTTGTGAGCGTGTTGCGGTCAGGCAACGTCGTCTTGGTGACCGCGAATTGAAATTAGCGAAATGTTCTGTTTCGGATACCGATGTGTTTGTTGTTTTCTCTCGTTCCGCTTTCAAACTGATCGTTTGCTGCCTGACCATTCCGTTTTTGGGATGTGGCTCGCAAAAGCAGGTTCCTGTTTCTGGCAAGGGTTCGAACGCAACTGAAGATCAACCATCGGATCAACCATCGGATCAACCATCGGGGCAACCGGCAGTAGCCAAGTTAGACGAACAACAACAGCTCAGGGCTGCTCAGAATCTTCTCCAACAGGGCAATGCTGGCGGGGCGTGGGATGCAGTGAGTCAGGTCTTACTGGTGAATCCTGGTAACGTGGACGCCTTACGGCTTGCGGTCGGGATCAAACAGCAACAGGGCGAGTTGCGAGAGGCAGCAGAACTGGCCGCACAAGTGGCTGAGGCTGATCCGGCCAACGCTGCCCAAATGTTGTTGCTCGCTTTTGAGTGCCATCTGAGATCACAGGAATTTGTGTTGGCGGAGGCTGATTTGAGGCGAGCGGAGGAGCTTAGTCCCAACAGTCCTCAGATTCATCGCGTGATGGCGCAATTTTTCAATGCGCAGGGGCGTCGAATCGAAGCCAGCGGGCATGTGCGGCAACTCATCCGGATGAAAAATATTCAACATCCGGAAGTTCTGAGTTTGGTTGATTTGCGGGGTCCCTTCCCGTTGTCCTCCTTTGAGGTCTATACCCGTGATGCGCCTCTGTCGTTATTTGGTCTCGGTGATCTTCGGTATCAATATTCGACGTCCAAGTCCGAGCCAACGGAACTACTGAATCGTGCAAAGGAGCTCACGAATCAATTTCCTGAATCTGCTGCCGCAATGGCATTTCGTTTGCGAATGCTGGCCGATCTTGACCGTATTGAGGAGTTAAGAGCGTTACTGGCCGACTTGCCAGATGGCATTCGGCAATATGACGAGTTCTGGTTTGCAGTTGGCACGTTGCTTTCGCGTGATGGCGAGGATCGTCTCGCGATCGGAGCATTTTGCCAAGCACTGGTTTGTAACCCGACCGATCGGGAATCGTTGCGGTCAATGATTGCGTGCAGCACAAGAATCGGAGACTCAGATACTGCCTTGTTGCTGGGCAAACGATTAGCGGAGCTTGATCAGGTTTTTCGAATCGCCAAGGATGCTGATGCCGAGCAGGCCCGTTGGATTTCACAGACGTTGCAGGATCAAGTGCGTCCGTGGGAGGCTGCTGCATGGTTGATGCATGCAGCCCGAATCGATGGTACGCTCCGGCAGTTGATTCCCGAGCTGAATCGTCGGGAGCAGGTCATCTTGCAGTGGGAGCAGGGCGCCAGTGCCAGCCAAGTGCAAACAGCAAGGGTTGAAAAAGTTCTTGGCGTCTCATTGGAAAAGTGGCCCGTACCTGAACTTTCTGCATTGGCAAAAAATAGTCGGGTTGAACCTGGCCTTCAGAAAAGAGCTGATTTTGAATTAAGGGATGTCGCAGGCAGTGTCGGACTCGATACGACGTTTGTCAGTGGATTTCCGCTCGATGGAAGCCCCTATGCAATCCACGAAGTTAACGGAGGAGGGTTGGCAGTATTCGATTACGACCTTGATGGACGTTGTGACATCTACGTTGTTCAATCAGGCGGAGACCCGCGCGTGCCAGATGGTGCAACCGCGAATCAGATGTATCGACTGCTCCCGAACCAGCAATTTCAGGATGTGACTGTTTCGTCTCTCGCTGGAGATCGTAACTTTGGTCAAGGCGTGTGCGCCGGTGACCTGAATCAGGATGGGTTTCCGGACCTTCTGGTTGCCAACATTGGTGCCAATGTGGTTTATCTGAATCAGGGTGATGGCACGTTCAAGGAGGCAAGTGAACTGATCGGGGATAATCCGTTTCAATGGACCTCCAGCTTGGGGTTGGCCGACTTGAATGGAGACCACTTGCCCGATTTGGTAGAGATCAATTACATCGACGATACCGATGCCTTTGACTTGCGTTGCACTGATAACTATCTGGATTGTCAGCCACAGGAGTTCCGTAAAAGTCAGGATCGAGTGTTGCTGGCTAATGATGAAGGGTACTTGATTCCCAGCACGGCATTTACCGATTCAAGTCCGACTGCCAAGTTGGGTTTTGGATTGGTGATGGCGAATTTCGATCGCAAACACGGCAATGACTTTTTTATCTCCAACGATGGAGACTTCAATCACTACTGGCAAAGTCAGCTTGCCG
>JBPCVE010000359.1:0-13170 GCA_051010795.1 Rubripirellula sp. | reverse complement strand
TGGCTTGTTCAAGATAAGCCGCCAAATCATTTTGCTGCAGTTCGTGACGTCGGTCGGTCTTGTTCATGTTGCTTTTTGGGATGGGTCAGCGATGAAAGCATCATCGGAGGTTGCGCACCCCCGCGATCTGGCCCAAGTATAGAAATCGCAACGGTTTAGCGTCAATAGAGCCAAAAACTGGATTGACGGCGACTTTGGGGCCGCAAAAAGCGCTATGCCGACAAGTTTAGTCTTCGTTGTGACGGGTCAAGTGCCCACTTCGATTGATGGCCAGTAGCAACCACAGCATCACCGTCATGCTTCCAAAAAAGCCCAAGAGTCCAAATAAGCTGATGTCCTGCAGGGCTAACCAGCTTGCGTCATGAAAAAGCAGGGGCGGGACTTTCATCGCCAAGAGTAAGGACGAACCCAGAAAAACGGCACTGGTCATCAGACCGAGCACCATCCGGTTCACGGTGGGGCTGAGTCGCTGATGTTCTAGAATGACTCGAACTTCGCCTCTTCTTGCTTGGCGAATCAGCGAAATGAGTTCATCTGGGGCAGCTTCTAAGAAATTTTCTGCTTCCAGATAAATCCGGCGGGCCTGACGAATGCGGCGTTTCGGACTCAGCCGCCTCGCCACTGAACGAGCCATGAACGCACGAACTGCCTCCAGTCCGTCAAACCTCGCTCCTAACTCTCCCAGGGTGCCCTCGAGAGAAACCAGCATTTTCAGAAGTAACGCGGACTGGTTCGGAAGTTTGATGGCATGCCGGTGCAGAATCTCACTCAATTCATTCAGGGCTCCCGTAAGGTCGAATTCACCCAAACGTTGGCGTCCGTAGGTGCCAATGAACTCCGTCACATCAATCGCGAGTGCTGAATCGTCCAAAGTGGGCGGTGCGTCGCCAACGCGGCGGATCAAGCGGACCAGTCGATGTTGGTCACCGGAGGAAATGGCGACCAGCATTTCTTCAATCGTCTCACGAAGTGTTTCGTCAATGCGACCAGTCATCCCGAAATCCAAGATCCCCAAGGTGCCACCTTCCATCACGATCAGGTTGCCCGAGTGGGGGTCAGCATGAAAAAGCGCTTCATCAAACAGCATCGTCAAATAGGCTTCAGCGATCGTCTCCCCGAGTCGTTGCTTGATCAGATCGGGAGGAGGTTGAGATGATGTTGGCCGAGGTGTTTGTTTGGAATCTGTCGAAGTGCGGTCAGTGCTGTTGGGTGAACCAGCGGGTGTGGTGGATGGGGTAGCTGGCGCCGATCGGTCGGAACTCGAGTGATTGGCAGCGGTAGGGTTTGGCGCATTGTTCCCAGGTTGTTGATCGTTAGTTTCGGTTCCCAGAGGGTGGGAACCGGCATTCACGTCGGGGTGATTTGCCAAGTAGGCAGGTAGCGGTTGGCCGATCAATTCGTCCATGACCAGCACCCGGCGGGTGCACAAAGAGTTGACAGGTCGCGGAATGACGACATCACAATTCTTGCGACTGAACATCTCGGCGAACTGATCCAAGTTCTGTCGCTCGCGAGTGAAGTCAAGCTCTCGTGTTATCATAGGAGCCAATTGACGAACCATCTCCCCTGGTCCCCATACACTCAAGGCATCGACCCGCTCAGCCAGTTGTGCAATGCCCGTCAGTACCTCCATGTCCTGTTGCATTTTCTTTTCAATGCCGGCCCGTTGAACTTTCAGCACGACGCGTGAGCCATCGTTCAATACGGCGCGGTGGACTTGACCAATCGAAGCGGTCGCAAGCGGTTTGAAGTCAATCGTTTGGAAATGTGATTCGTAGTCCTTGCCGAGTTCATTTCGGAGCGTCTCACGCACTTGCTCTGTCCGGTCTGGCGCGACATTGGCTCGAAGTTGTTTGAGTTCTTCACTAAGGCTAGGGCCGACCAGGTCGGGACGAGAGGCAAGGATTTGTCCCAGCTTGATGAATGTTGGCCCCAAGTCCGTCAGTGCCATCCGAACCCGCTGCTCGCGGGTGTACTTCGAGAGTGGGACACCGCCTCGGTCTTTCAGAGAATCCCTGAAGGGAAGGCGGAAATGAGTTAGCCAGTCAGCAAGACCGTAACGCCGTAGCACCGCCAATATTTCCCGCCACCGCCTGAGATTTCGGTACAGTTGTGGGATAGCAGTGATTTTCATAGTGCGTGACGGGGAACTCGATAGGTGTCAATTTGACGGCAAAGTTCATGAGAATTCAGGGGATGCCGCAGTACGAGCAAATCGGTGACAATTGGGGGAAACTCGGTTATCTTCCCACTCACCCTTGTGATTGCTCCCTTGCTTCATTGTGATTGCTCGGGGACCGTTCCGCGTCCCGATTTACCGATCTTTCTGTTTCTTATCTTCAGGTTTCTTCGGAGTTGTTGGTCTTGGCTTGGATCCAGCCCCTGTTTTTGACGTTTCAGCTAGTTGTGTTTGCCTTGATTCTGGCTGCCACACTTGGGGTTGCCGGTGGCTGGGCTGCATCGCAGTTACGGGCCGCAGGTAGGTTTTGGAACTGGATAGCGGCCGGATTTCTTGCTGCCATGGTGGTTGCCGTTGCCATGCCCATGATTTTGCAGGCTGCCGCTTGGGAAGCAACTGCAGGTAAGTTTGGTTGGATGATCATGACTCAGACCGGAGCTCGTGCAGAGGGGCTTTCGGATTATGGTTTCTTCCGTGGGCTGATCGCTTGCGGCTGGATTCATGGCTTGTTGGGGGCCGCCCTGGTTGCGCTGGCGACTTGGTACGGCTTGGATCGAGTGCCCGCAGATGTGCGGCAAAAAGCCCGCATGGATCTCGGTCCGGTTTCAACCTGGTGGCGGGTTCAGCTTCCGCTGGCGTCTCCCTGGGTCATCTCCAGTCTTGTCGCCACCGCCATCTTGGCGATGACCGAAATGACGGTCGTGGATTTGTACGGTTTTCGAACGGTTGCGGATGAATTTTATCTCTTCTATGCCGTTGATCCTTCGCTGCTGTCGATCTTTCTCGTCTGTGTTTTGCCACTGATGGTCATGGCAGCGCTGATGACTTGGTTGCTCGTTCAAAAACGGAAGTTTATCGTGACTCATGCGGAGTCCGGAACACTTCAGTGTGACGATCAAGAAGTGCGACAAAGCGTATCCAGTGTGGCTGCTGCCGTGGCTATTCTGATTGGTTTGTTGATCGTGTTAGTGCCGTTAGGTGGACTGTTGGTGAAGGTAGGCCACGATGTCGAAGTGGTTCAGGGAGCTCTTGTTGGGACTTGGTCAATCAGCCGGACAGTGCAAAGACTTTGGGAAGCACCGGTCATTTTTGCGGCTGAGTATCGTTGGACTGGTATTCTTGCCGTTTTGGTGGCGCTGTCTGCCGTTCTGATCGCGTGGCCGTTGGCTGCCGCTGGCAGGCAACGTCGTCGTCTCGAGTCGGGGCTGGATCTGCTCACGATCGGTTTGGTCTTGTTGCCCGGCCCCTTGGTTGGCTTGATGGTGGTGAGATTTTTTCAGCTACCGGTGGCTGGTTTTTCTACGCTTTACCAACAGACCCTCGTTCCCACCGTCATCGCGCTGCTCTTTCGTGCCGTCCCGGCTGCATATTGGGTCTTGAGAGCGGGGTACCGCGGCTTGGATAATCAGCTGCTCGATACCGCGTTGCTTGATCATTCCTGGGTCAAACGGATGTGGGGTATCGACAGGCCCCTTCTGAAGGGGAGTCTGTGGGGCGCAGGTATCGCTGCCGCGATCGTTGCTTCAGGCGACGTTCCTGCAACCTTGCCAGTGATACCACCTGGAGTCACAACTGTTGGAACCCGTTTATTCGGGCTGCTGCACAGTGGGGCACGCTATCAGGAAGCCGCGCTGGCGATGTGGTATCTGGGGGTTGTGTTGGTGATCTCTTTGTTTTTAGCACGCCGGTTCCGTGCTTTACGTGTTAAAGTGAACTGATAGCCTTCTCTCAAAAAACTCTTTATGCGAACTCAAATGCTGCTTTCAATGCCACGGTTGGTGCTGCTGCTTGCTGGTTGCCTCAGTTTTGTATGCCAAGGCACTCCCTTGCTCGGGGTAGAAACCATCAAATTCCGCACAGCAGATAAAGAACGAACTGCGTCCGGAAAAATTCTGGTCGAGGCTCAGGATGGTGGAGTCATGCTGCAAGCCGATGATGGGCAGATTTGGACGCTACAGCCTGAGAGTATCATTGAACGGCAAAGTGACGATCGGCCCTTCAAACCGATCGATTCGGATCAAATGCAGACACGGCTCAAAGATGAGTTGGGGCCTGGATTTGAGGTCTACCGAACTCAGCATTATGTGATCTTTTTCAACAGCACCGAGGCCTATGCAAAGCAGGTCGGAGCCCTGTTCGAGCAACTTTATCGTTCTTTCTTCATCTTCTGGAAGAATCAGCGGTGGGAACTGCCTGAACCAGAGTTTCCGTTGGTTGCTGTCGTGTTGCGGGATCACGAATCGTTTCTGTCTTACGCCACCAACGATATTGGTGAAACCGCCAAGTCAGTGATCGGTTATTACCATCTTGGAAGTAATCGGATGATAACTTTCAACGTACCGGATTGGGAACGCAATGTCGCCACGATCATTCACGAAGCGACACATCAGCTCGCTTACAACTGTGGAATGCAACGACGCTTTGCGGATAATCCGATGTGGGTCAGCGAAGGGTTGGCGATGTTCTTCGAAGCCCCCGATCGGCGCAATCCAAGAGCCTGGCGGGCTGTTGGTAGTGTCAACCAGGTGAATCTGCGACGCTGGATCCAGTACTTTCCGCGTCGGACCAACGATTCACTTGTTACCCTGCTGTCTGATGACATGCGGTACAGGAATCCCGGTGAGGCAACGGCAGCCTACGCAGAAGGCTGGGCCTTGACGTATTTTTTGATCAAAACAAAACGCAAAGAGTATGTGAAGTATCTGCGATTGTTGAGCGAGGGGAAATTTCTCGCTGAGAAAACGAAACGTCAGCGCATTGATGATTTTGAGGAATGCTTTGACATGACCCTGGAGCAAACCAACCGAGCCTTTCTCAGCTACATGCGCAGGCTTCGTTAGTGAGCATGGCTTCGTTAGTAAGCAGGGCTGCGTCAGGAAGCAGGACTGATCGTCCGCCCTCCTGAGTCACTACTGGTCAGCGTAGACACGAGTGGTGTCTTCTTTTGTGACAGGCACCGAACTGTGGTCGCTCACCACGACTGCCTTCACGATGTGTGTGCCGGCCGCGGTTCCGCGAGCCCGAACGCGATACTTGAATTCCTGTCCGGGTGCCAATTGTGCTTTGGGTTGGAACGCGACGAGTCCATTTCCATCGGTCCCCGCCTCTCCATCGACGCTGATGAGCTCCAAACCTGCTGGCAACTGCATTTGAACGCGAATATTGGTGTCAGGCTTCGATCCACTGTTCTGGACGACGATGTCATAGGTCGTCTCTGCACCAACTTCGATTGGACCCTTGGGGTTGGTGAACGAGAAACTTAGGTCAGCGAAGCCCTCGACGGTCATCTTACGCTCGGTTTGTGCCAAGTCGCTGAGGTCCGCATTTGCATTGATTTTGATGACCTGTTCACCCGCCTCAACAGGCAGCAGCGTGAGGGGGACAACGCCGCTTGCACCCGCAGGCAACTGGGCAAGTGACCAGAAGACAGCGTGGCGGTTCGGATCATACTGTCCCTCAAAGTCAGTGCTCACGAACGTGAATCCTCTTGACAATTGGACTGATATTTCCACGTTGGTGGCCGCCGCAGTTCCCGCATTGGCGACGTTCAGTTCGTACTTCGCTTGGCGTTCAAGGAACCTTCGAGAAGGCCCTTTTAGCGAAACCTGCAGCTGGGGAGCAATCACTTCAATGGCAATGGTCTCTTCGGTTGCCAAGCCGTCATCCCCAACCAAACGAACTGTGTTTTGAATGGTTCCGGCCTTCTCTGCTTTCAGGAACAGAGAGTCGGTACGAACTTCACCTGGCATCAAAGTGCCGATGCTTTGTTTCAGTTGTGGTCCCTCGGGATGCGAAAGCCCAGCGGGAACATCTTCCCAAATCTCAATGTTGGTTGCCTTGCCCGATCCGGTATTCGCTAATTTCAGAGCGATCTCAACTTGCTGTCCGATTAAGACTTGCTTTGGAGCCTGCTGCTCAATTTCAAGCACGGGGCGAGTCGCGATTGTTCGTACTGATGCAGCGGCTTCAAAACTTACCCGTGCGACGCTTCCTAGTTCACCTTCCTGCTCTGGAATCAACTGCAACGTGATCGTACGTTCATCGCCCGCGGGCATGGAACCAAGCTGCCACATCAGCAGATTTCCCTGAATTTGAGGAGCTGGCGAGGCGTCTGCTAAACGCATGCCGGCGGGGATTCGATCGTGTACTTCGACATCCAGAGCTTCGACGGATCCAACGTTGCGGACGTTGATGATAAATGCAGCTTGCTTGCCGACTTTCACCTCAGCAGGTGCACGTTTTTGAATAATGACGCTGGGGGTTTGGGCACCTTCGAGGCGTCGTTCGCCCGGGGCATCGGTGGTCGCGTTAGGGGCCAGTGCCATAGCCGTGTTTGGCCGAACCATGTCAACTGGATTGGTGGGGTAGTCTGCAGTTGGGGTTGGGGCTGATCCAGTTCGGAAGGTTGCCGGTGCAGCCATCGCTGCTGCAGGAACAGGCGAGCCGGCCATAACGCTCGCTCCCGAGGCAGCAACGGAAGTCGCTGCGCTGCCAACGCCAAAAGTCTCACCAGCGAAAGTGGCCGGAGCGGAAGGCATGCCAGGTTGGTTTGGGAAGCCGGTTGGGTCGGTCGGCAGCAAGTTTGAATTCGCAGGAGAAGCCGCATTGCCACTCGCTGCAAATGCTTCCTCGGGTGATGCCGAACGCAGCTGGTTTGGGGCGGGGCCAGAGCCTCTCAGTGTGTTGGTCGGTGCTAGTCCTCCGTTTGCCAGTGGTGGGTCCGCATTCGTCATTGCCGCGGCTTGACCATTCAGGTCGGCGTTTCGGGGGAACACTGCCACGGACGAGGCGTCATTTGGAAACCCTGCGACGGCATCTGTCACGTTGCCCTCCGAAAGGTCAGTGGCTTCCGCACTGCCCGCCGCTTCCGCAGCATCGTTCGTGAAAGTGGATAGATTGGGCTCGGGGAATCCGCCCATGCTGGGAGCGGCCAAAGTCGCTCCGGTGTTGGCGGAATTAGCCAAAGCTGCTGCGGTGACTGCGGCAGCGGTTGGAAGAGACGCTCCGAAGCCAGAAGGAAGGGCGGGTGAGCTTGCGGAAAGTTCTTTTTCGGTGTTCGAAGTTGGGGCGAAGGCTGGGCTTGCCATGCCAGTGGCATCCGATGCGGGTAATGCCAGGTTTGCGGTCGGTTCCGCTGGAAATTCTGATCCGGGAGTCGGGAAAGATCCTGCACCCATTCCAGGAATCTCAGCAGCCAGCGGGGAATCGCCCGCCTGCGGGATCTGGGGCGTGGCGATCACGGTTGGCTCGGAATCACCGACCCTGTTTGCGGGCAGTTCGTTGTATCCTGCCACGGCAACCGCGGGTGCTGCGTCGGTGCTTGGATCGTAATTGACTTGCGTCACAGGAACTGCGGGGTCCGTTGAATCGGTGGTCCCATAGAAGGCCAATGCTTGTTGTTGACTGGCAATTTCACTGTCGGGTTGCGCAAGCCACGCCGGCGATGCACCATTAGCAATCGGGACCGCGGGATTGGGATCGATCGCTGATTCTGCATTCCACGTGTCTGACGCAGCTTGATTGTCTTTTTGCGCAAGCGCAACTGCGTAAGCCACAACGAGGATGGTGCCAGCGCCTGCTGCGAGGCGAACGCCAAAAGATTTCATGGGTCGCATTCCTTCACGTAATACCATGCAATTCCGTATTCGATTGTGTTCAATATCAAAATTGCGGGCCAAAACGGAAGAGCAAACCGTGTGGGATCTTGATTTGCGGCGTTAAAGAGGCCGTCATGAAAAAGATGGGCAGCCGTGAAGGGGCGTGTGGTCACGATTCGTGTCGCGGAAGAACGCAATCCCGCGACAAATCTCGGTAGCTAGCAAAGCATGCCCGGCTATTTTGTTGTTTAGCGCCGATGGAGTAGCGGCAAGGCCGTCGAAGCATGGGCGACAGGCCCTGAAAATGGGCCGACACGTATGATCGAGTTCTTGGCCGTGGAAGGATGCACCCTGTCTTGGCCACGAGTTAACGTCGCTAGCATTGATTAAGGCCCGCTCCAGACGCCAGCATGGAGTAAGAAGCGGGGTGAGGAGTAAGAAGCAGACGTGAGTTGAGGAGACAACGAGTGGCCTAGGTCGACAGTAATCTCGGCGTCAGTACTGTCAGGGTCAGTAATCAGTGGTCGACTGTGATGGATTCGGCATAGGCGAGTTCCCCCGTGCGACCATCGAAGTACTGAAAGATCACTTGGGGGTGCGGGTAGGCGACGAGTCGTTTGCCACCCAGTTGCTTAGGCATGTTGAACACGTTGTTGACTTGCACCACGCAAAAGTGGGGGTACAGACGCTGCAGTCGTGGAAGGTCTGGAAGAATGTAGCTGCTCCAGCGGATATCGCATTCTCGCGGACCGAATTTGAATTTTCCTGTGGCGGGGCGATCACTTTCGTCATTGACGGGAACGTGATTGACGCTGTTATGGGGCCCGCAGCAGAATTCCCAGATATTGTCGGTGACTTTGATGGCAAAGCTGTTGTGAAGGTCGCCCGTCATCACAAACACTTTCTTTCCCAGTTTGTCCCATTCGTTGATCAATATTTCACGTTCATCAAAGAATCCAGTCCATGCTTCTTCTTTATTGGGAGCATCGGCTTCAAACCCACCTGCACCACTGTGAGGAATCATGAACGGGACGGTGGAAATCACAAAGAAAAAGTCCGCGTCACTGTGCTTCATTGATTTCAGCAACCAGTCACGTTGGGGTTTGCCCAACATCGACGCTCCTTTCTTGCCACGATTGCGGACATCATGCATGTCTCGATCGCCACGGGTGTCGACGAGATAGAACTCACAATTTGAAACCCGAAACTTTCCATAGCTTCGTCGCCCGATTGAATAACTGATACTTTCGTCGTCAACTTTGGCAGGCATGTGTACACGAAGATGATGAGCATCAATGACTTCGACAATGTCGTAGACGTAGGAATTCTTGTTTCCCTCATCGTTGTCATATTTCATGTCGTTGACACCGGCCTCGGGTGTACCCCAGTGGACATGTAAATTCAGCATTTCCTGCAAAGGCAGTTTAGTGAAATCGGCGTCGGGATCATGCAGGATATCGCTGCCAGCCTTCATGGCAGCTTTTCCGAAATGAATAGGGTGTTGGTGTTCCATTGGATTGGCCCAGCCAAGGTAGTCGTGCCACGCGTACGTCCCAATGTCGCGAAAAACAGTACGTCTGTGACGCTTTCCCTTTTCACCTGCACCCCAGATGTCATTGACAAGCTCATGGTCATCAAAAGTGAAATAGCTTGGTACGTTGCGATGCCATTTGGCGAGTTCGACACCTCGGCTCAGGTACAACTTGTAGTTCTCCCAGACACCGACGACAGTGGGCATGATCTTGACCGGTAATGGCAGGGCAGTGAGCCCCATGGACAAACGCCACGCTTCGACCGGATAGGTACGCAACTCTTCGTACAACCAGTCACCGTTCATGATGTGAAAGTGGACTTTATCTGCCCAGTCATTGTTAAGATGTTCGTAGGTGGTCGAGCGATGCCCGCCTCCATGCATCGGGTTCTGATTAGCGCAGGATCCAATCTGAAAGCGAAAGTTGAAAAGCCCTTCAGGATTGTATTGTGCATTTCTGGATTCCTTCGCACTGGGGAGAGTGCGGAAGTGGCCGGGCAGACCGTGTGGCAGATCGTTCACAAAAACCTGATAGTGATACAAAGTGTCTGCTTTCAGATCCTCCAAGACAATGATCCCGGTATTGTCGTGTTCGATCGTTGTCAGTTTCGATTCGCTTTGCTGGTCCAAGGTGTCGGCAGATGTTCCGTAGCGAACAAAGAACGCGCCCGGTTCCGAGGTGCGACCCCAGACACGTACCGAGCTTGAGGTGGACATGCCCAGCATGGGGCCATGGGTCAGGCGGATGGGATCACGACGCGACTGTGCCGATGCCTCGGTAACGAAACATGCAAGTAAGCAGACCAACGTCAAGCTTGAGACAGCGACGTCGCGGCGATTCAACAGGCTAGGGATACGGCTGCTGATTGTGTTGCGGATGGCCAATTTCTGAAAGACTTTGTTGAGCACGTGGGGAACCAGTGAACGAGAGAGCGGTTGACTATGAGAGCGGTTGACTATGAGACGTGGCCACAGTCAAACAGACTGATTCCTCGCGTGGTTGCGGTTGATTCAGCTGTGGATATGACACTTAGATGATAAACAAAATCGACACAGCAGGAGGCTGATGCGGTGGAATCAGTATTTTGTGTTTCCAACGGGCCCCGTTTCAGCTTGGGATGATTTTGGCCTCGGATTTCGGGATGCCCGTTTTCTATCCGCGAGGTTTCGTACCGGGGCCGAGTTACCCGCGACGAGGATCTTTTCTCAATCTGCAGGTTTGGGGATCGTTGTTCGCAATGTTTCCGAGAGTGCTTCGACAGTGGATTGCTGTTGGTCACGGTTTGCGATGTTCAAGTTCTCGTCTGGATCACTGCGATGATCGTAAAGCATGCTACCGAGGGTATGGCCCACTCCGTTGCTCGCTCGGAATTCGCTTAGTCTGAACTGATCTGTTCGAATCGTGTCCCCTGACCGATAGCGGCCAACGGCGTGGGTTTTTCCAGGGAGAGTGGGGTTGTTCAGGAGTGGAACAAAGCTGGTGCCTTGCAGGTGGGTAGGTTTTGCAAGGCCCGTCAGTTCACATACGGAAGGATAGATATCAATCAGTTCCGTCAGAGCGGCAATGCGACCGCCTTGTGGGCTGGAAGAATTTTCACCTGGGACGGATACGATCAGCGGCGTATGCATCGAGGTTTCAAAGCAAGAGTGCTTGTTCCACATGCCATGATCTCCGAGTTGCCAGCCATGGTCGCCGCAGAGAATGATCACGGTGTTATCGGCAAGTCCCGTTTCCTCCAACGCTTCCGTCAGGCGACCAATCTGTTGGTCGATAAAGCTGACGCAGGCGTAGTATCCGTGAATGAGTTTGCGTGCCTGATAGGTCGCAAGGCTGCCTTTGGGGGGAATGGTTGCATAGCTACGAAGTTCTGCTGACTGGTGAACCGCACCCTTGGGAGCTTCGGGCGGCTTGCGATAGTTATCAGGCACTTTGATGGAATCAAAGTCGTACAGGTCCCAATACTTTTGAGGAGCACAGAATGGCAGGTGGGGTTTGAAGAAGCCAACAGCCAAGAAGAATGGGGAGTCAGCGTCCTGTAAGTCTTCGAGGTGTTCGATTGCACGGGTTGCGACTTGGTGATCACGGTATTCTGATTCATTGGCATCGGATGCCTCGTACGGCATGCCACGTACTTTGACACGTTTGGGGTGCTTTTTTCGGTGTTCGGCGATCGCTTTCTTTTCCGCTTTCTTGTTGCGGTAATTGGAAGTCGTGGGACGCCAAGGTTTTTCGCTCCAGCCGGCGACCGAGTCGTCCGGGAAATGAAAAATCTTTCCGAGACTGATGGTTCGATACCCGTTGTTCTTGAAGTGCTGGTTCATGGTGGTGAAGCTAGGTGCATCCTCATCAGCACGCGCTGTATAAGAAACGAAGCGACGGGCATGGGGACGTAGTCCAGACATCATGGAGGCTCGACTGGCACCGCAGGTGGGCACCATGCAGTAGGCCCTTTCGAAAAGGCGTCCACGCTTGGCCAGTTCATCAATGTTGGGGGATTGCATGAACGACTTTCCAAAACAACCCAACTGCGGACGCAAGTCATCGACCATGATGAAAAGCACATTGCGTCTCGGCTGCTTGGCTGAGGAGGGGGGCTCCGGTTTGGGAGTTTCAGGTTCTTGGCAAGTCGAATCAGTATTTTCGAGAGGAGTCTCGTTCGGCGCCTTGGCTGTCTGTGCCATGCCTTGCTTTGTCGCGGAATCGTTGCTCACTGCGTCGGATGAAGCCTGCTGCCCATCGACTGCGGCAGGTTGAGCCGGGGTTGCATGCTGATCGCCAAACAACTCGGGTGCATCCGCGGCATTCGAATCCGACAAGGAACCGGCGGCGAGCAGCAGCAAAATGGCCATGGACAAGGTCCGCGGCGAGAACAAAAGTCGCATCTCATCTCGTTGGATAATAATGGGAGTTGCTCAGTAAAAAGGGGGGCACGGGGTGCTGTTCGAAGCGAGGACCGTCGATTTGGCGCGAATTTCGAAGTCAGGCACGCCGTCGATGGAGGGCCGGGACACTGGATTCTTGAGGTGCGGGAACGCTCGCACAAGCCCTGCCGGCCAGCTCGTAGAATATGCCGGTTTTGTCAATCACGCCAGTTTGCGCTTGTGGAAAAGAGGGATCGTCACAGTGAGAACGCAGAAATTGCCCAGATTACGCACTGTTTGCCGACATTTTTCGTTTCTCCTTGGTCTACCGCTTTCCGGCGAGTATCATATTGAGTGAACGGAAGTCTGTTACGCCCCTGGGGAAACAGTTGCGCTATCGGCAAGTTTAATGCCGATGCCCCTGTTGGAGGCTGAGCAGACCCGCCGCATCCGTTTTTGTGACTCGAGCTAGAAAACGCGTGTTTTTGACTGCTCGATTCGGTACCAAATCATTTGTCATCCGCAGATAGTCAAGCGTATGACGAGGCGAACATTTCTCAAGGAACGTTTACGTGAGCATCCTTTCCCGTCGCTATTTTCTGTCTGCTGTCTCTCTGTCCGTGTTGGCATTGCCTACGGTCGCTCTTGCCGAGCGTCAGGCCGAGGTGAATGCCATACAGGCCGGTCTTTTTGAGGCAATGGATGCTGGCCAAGTTGAGGTCAAAATCATTCCACAGAATGCGACCAAGGCCAATGTCCTGATCCGAAATCTCACAGACAAGCCAGTTGAACTGCGTCTGCCCAAAGCATTCGCCAGCGTACCTGTGCTCGCTCAGGGAATGATGGGTGGCATGGGCGGCATGGGTGGTGGCGGCATGGGCGGCATGGGCGGCGGCGGCATGGGCGGTGGCGGCCAAGCTGGCGGTGTCGGCATGGGCGGTATGGGCGGCGGCGGCATGGGTGGCATGGGCGGCGGCGGCATGGGCGGCATGGGAATGGGC
>JBPCVE010000358.1:0-6898 GCA_051010795.1 Rubripirellula sp. | reverse complement strand
GCCAGCGACGTGCCCAAATCCGTCACAGATGAAGCAGTCAGCAACCCCGTCCCAGTCACGCCCTACGGCCATTTCAGAAAACTCGGTCAGGTCGTCTGCTGTTCCAACGATACCCGAGAATGTTTTCCTTGTTGGATCGATCGTGATTCGTAGCGTGTACCAAGTACCGGGCACGAGCTTCCGAATCGTTTCCCACTTGTCGCCGTTGGATACGGCAAACTCAGTCGCTGTCGCGCTGCATTGAATCGCCAGCGACTGCACCACACCACGGCCGAGATAGAACCGGAATGCTCCCTTTTCGGTTGAGCTTGCCGAGCGGAAATCGACCGTGAAATGCATGTTTCGACCCGGCGTGGCACGTAGTCCATTCTTGAAGACATAGCGGAGCCCATCCGTTGGTTGGCCGCTGCCGATTCGCACCCCAATTTTACCAGCCGGATGTACGTGGTCGAAAGGACTTTGGGCTTCGGAGGTAATCTCGATTGGCCCGGAACTGACCCACGGATCAGCAGGAGGTTTACCCGATTGCTGAGCTTCGAAGTCCAGATCCGTGCCACCAACTTTCCAAGTTGGGTCGAATTCTTTTCGACGTTGCTTGAGTGCTGCTAGCTGTGCATCCAGTTTTGTGATTTCATTCGCCTTGTCTTTCTCGAGAGCAGTGACCTGTGCCGGAGGAACAATCGACGGAAAGTGCGCCGGTCGCTTCTGTTCCTCACCGCCGGGAAACGCCCATTTTGTGCTTTGCAGAATACCGTACAAGGCATAGTAATCTTCGGTTGAGACGGGGTCGTATTTATGGTCATGACATCGCGCGCATCCCACTGACAGCCCCAGCAAAGACCGACCCACCGAATCGATCACGTCGGCAAAGTCGAGATATTGGAAGGCGGGCGATGCCTTGTAGCCGTAGCGTTTTCCGATCGCGAGAAATCCTGTCGCTGTAACCTGACTGGCGTATCTCTCTGGGTTATCGCTGGAATCCCGACGAGCCAGAATGTCACCTGCAATTTGTTCACTTAAGAATTGATCGTAGGGCATGTCGTTATTGAACGCCTCAATTACCCAGTCACGATACTTATACGCTTCACGCACTGGATAGTCCGCGCCATCGCCAGCAGTGTCCGCATATCGAGCCACGTCTAGCCAGTGGCGGCCCCACCGTTCTCCGTAAGCCTTGGACTCAAGCAGGCGATCCACGAGGGCACCGAATGAATCAGGAGATTCGTCGCGTAAGAACGATTCAATTTCGATGGGTGTCGGGGGAAGTCCCGTCAAATCAAAGGTTGCACGACGGATCAGGGTGCGGCGGTCAGCATCGCGGACAGGCGTTAAACCGCGCTCATTCAACTGAGACTGAACGAAGGAGTCGATCGGGTTGAGCGGCCAGGTATCGTTCTGCTTGACGGGGACGTCGGGGCTCGTCAAATCTTGGAATGACCAAAAGGAGCGTGCACTCTTTAGGTTCATTCTGGCACTGCTGCCCGCTGTTGGTTCCAGCCGAGGATCAGACGCGCCGCGTGTCACCCACTCTTCGAGATCCGCGATCTCATTTGCTGCCAATTTCTGGGAAGGCGGCATTTGTAAATCAGGGTCAGAATATTTGACGGCTTGAATCAGAACACTGTCATTAGGCTTCCCCGCCACGATTGCGGCACCACGATCGCCGCCCTGTGTCCAGCCAGCTCGCGAGTCCAATCGTAGTCCACCTTCCTGCTTCTTCATTCCGTGGCACTGCGCGCAATGCTTGATCAGGACAGGGCGTACCTTAGACTCAAAGAACTCATCGTCGCTTTGTGCAGAACAAATCGGCGTCGGTAGCATCAGGTATATCGCCGCACCCCACAGCAATACGTTTTTCAATACGAACTCCATCGAGCGAAGCGGATCAGGAGGTTGTCTCTCTTTGGCAAAAATCATACTAATTTCCTGTAGCCCAGTCGTTCCTCACCAATCTGCGGCTGGTCAATTTCGAGGATTCTTGGATTCGGAGTCTGACGCACGTAATGTTCAGTGCTGGAATGATGATCAGGCATGATCGGTCAGCAGTCGGGGCTGCGAAGATGCCTGGGCATTGCAAAGGTATGCATCAATCTGTTTATTGTACGAACATTCTTGGGTCTCGATGTCGGGACCAGCAATAACATGGGTGGTTCGCGGGTCGGAGTGTGGTGAATCATTGCATTTTTTGTGGTGAAAATTGAAAATGTCACCTAAGGACTTACTTGCTGCTCCGTCATGCTAGTACTTAACCCACGCGAACGCTCGAAAATGGAATTGCCACGGAGATTTTCATGAAGCCTATCTCGACCCTTTGTTCATTGCTGGTTTCTGCTCTTGTCCTCTTTGTGTCAGGGCATCGTGTACTCGCAGATGATCAATCTTCTTCCACGGACGTTGCTGTCTACGCAAAGGTTGTTTTGCCGGCGAAGCCGCGGCATGGGGGGGCTCATCCGGTCGTCGAATCGTGGATTGCAAAAAAATTGCATAAGCTCGGGAAGTCTGATCTCAGAGCCGTGACTGGCTGGGTGCGTCTTGCAGAGAAAGACGAAAAGCACACTGAGGTTTGGACTGCCAACTTGGAAGGTAATTTGTGGGGTTGCCCAGTGAACGGAAAGATCGTCGAGCAAACCGAGGGTGGCAAAGTCAGAGTAGAGTTGTTGGGCTGGTCACCAGCTGGAGCTGAGGTCGAAGGGCAAACACTCGCGAGCGAAGTCGGCAGCCGGGGACTTGCCAAGGTGGATACGGGTCAGGGTGATGACAGTGGCATTGCGTATGTTGCCCTGTTTGTGGGACCCGCATTGGCGAAGAAAAACTTACCAGAAAAGTAGCGGCCAAACACATTGATCGATTCAGCCCCTGCCATGTACCGCACACTTGTCTTTTTCTGAATGACAAGTTGCCTTTCCTCAGTGGATTCACGCGGCATCGTCATAATCAAAAACGAAGTGGCCCGAAGTCGCAGGCGTCAACGCGATTGATAGCGTTGAGGATGGTGTCTCCGAATAGCTGCAGTTCCTACCATTGGATGCCGTGGATTGCAGGGTGACCTCAAGCCATGCATGCACCCCAACTATGGTACGCACGTGCACGACGCGAGAATAGAGTGTGTTTCATTTCGTAATGTGCCATCCCCATTTTGCAAGTTCCGCATTGAGGACGCCAGCATCTGTTGACCACCGCGGATTCACCAGTTGCGTTGGAACCGCGATTGAGGAACAACAACAGCGATCTGCATTCATCCGACATTATCAGAGTCCATATCCAGAGTGATTGATGTCACCGAATTCCGAAGCGCACGTCGTGTGTTGGGCCTGACAGGGCCATTTCGACAACCGCCGAGGGTAAGGCATCCGAGGGCGAGATGCAAAGGATCGGGCGCCATTACCATGGCATCCTCTGCTGACGCTTACTGCAGCTATCCCATTCTGGAACACCAGAGTAGATCAGAGGCAGGGACTTTTGGGCCACTGTTGTATGCGGGCTGAACCAACGAAGCGCGTCCGTTGATTTCCTTTTGTTCCACTCAGATTCAATACTGTTGGGGGGGCGATAGAAGAAGTTTCGTATGGAGATGATTCGTAACTGAGGGATTGTTTCAGGAGAAACTGGAAACCAGTTGGACGTGAGGGGTGATCGGGGGAGAGTCTGCTATTCGACCTCCTTGGCTTGGTTGACTACGTCCCATTGCCAAACTTCTGCTCCATGTTTGTCGGTCACCAAGATGCGCTTGCCATCAGTGTTCGCATAAATGACTTCTTTCTTACGCCATAATTCAGTTCCGTCCTCGATGGAATATGCGATCGCATTTTCACCTAAGCCATGGGCCATCACCCAATCAGAGTCAGTGCTAAAAACTTGCTTTCGCCAATGTTTACCAGTCCAAGCTCTTTCCCATTTTGGTTTTGTCTCTCCAATTTTCCAACAACTGAGTTTTCGCGTGGAAATGGTTACCAAGTGTTGACGGTCCTTGGTAATGACATAATCAGAAATCGGATTTTCATACTTGAAAACGACCTCGAATTTTGGCGTCAACTGATTGAGGTGAACGACAAATCCGACTGTTTTGAATTTCTCTCCAACTTCAGTGCCGATAACCAGCAATCGGTGCTGATCAATCCATTCGGCACGTCGAACTTGGCCGGGGAGTTCGAATTGGCGGACAGGTCTCCAGTCTGCTGCCCCTGAACGAATCATGACTTTCGATTTTGAGAACGGATCTTTGCGGTCATGTTCAAACGTCACTAAATATTGCCGCGCTGGCAGGTAAGCTGTCGAGTAAATGTTATTTCGGATTGACTCAGCTACCAGTTTAGCTGTCATCGGATTCCAAATGTTCAATGTATTGGCACGGGAAAAACACCACTTATTGTCTGCCGAAAATTGGATTTTTGACACCATTGACTCGTGAGTGTGTTCAGGCCCAATGCTCTTCCGCGTTTCTAGATTCCAGAATTGCAAACTGTTCATCTTGTTGCGAGTCACAAGTACTTTTCCGTTGGGGCTAATCGCAGGAGCCAACACGCTGTCCTCTCGAAGACGGTGGGGAAAAGATTTGCCACTTTTTAACGCCGTTTCCTGGTTCCAAATCTGCATGCTGTCCCAGTCTGCGGTGTAAGCCAAATTCGAATTCGTTATGAATCCGATGGCTCCGGGGTCTCCGGATTGTTGAGTCGGTTCGCCAATTGCCGTGTTCGTTTTCAAGTTCCAGAAGACGGTTTTACAACCATACATGGCGACGGCAGCGATGTCTTGATTGTCATTCAATTGGATCAGACGCGCTCCTGAGGACCTCGGCGGAGGTCTCGATACAATCATCGCAACTCGCGTAAATGACATGGCAGGCTTGCCAGCCGCTTTTGTTTGAGCTGCTACCATTTGCGAGGTCACCATGAGTGCGACGACTACACTTAAGACCGTCAATGCTCGCATGAAATTTGAGGTGGAAGTCATTGGAATCACTGGAACTAGTCGTTCAGGAAATGTGCGTCCGTCAAGTTGTGCTGTACAAGACTTTGTATGTGACCCGAATAAGGAACGATTGGGTGTTCGAAATTCAAGCTTCAGATTGTTGTGATGCACACAAACCCCGTGGAGCAAACAAGCGTGGAAGTGATCAGCTGCATCGCAAGTTAGGCTTGATCAAGATTTCAAATCGTCGACAGGGACTGTGGGAGTTTAGCTGGCCTAAGTCACTCAAGCTGAATTTGTGTCCGAGGACTTTGGCTAAGCTGATGCTGAAAGCATCAGCTTACCGAAGATGCAATGAGTATGCTGGATTAATTCAGGTCACTCTGTTTCCTCGAGCGAACTAAATTTGGTGGCCGATCAATTTGCTTTCGTGGTGAATGCATGTTTAGTGTGTTGGAATGCGTGGAGTCAGGTTGAGATGCAACAGCATGAAAGGCTCTGCTGCAGGACGCCGCGTTTGCAGTTTATATTTGTTGCATGCCGTCCCTTTCAAACTGCTGCGATGCGGCGAGCGGAACGCCCTTGCTCTATGCTGGTGACAATGAACATTTAACCCCGGGGGCTCGCGTGAATCTTTTCAAATCTGTGGTTGCTTGCATTATCGTTGTTTGGTCGGTCTGTGGGCAGGATCTTTCTGCTGAAACGCCACCCAAGTCAACGAATCAAAATGCGGGCGAGTTACCCGAGTTAGCGAATTCCATTGGAATGAAGTTCAAGTTGATCCCGGCGGGTACGCTAGCGATGGGGCAGGGTGACAAAGCTTACCGGGTAACGATATCGCAGCCTTTCCAGTTCGGCATTTATGAGGTAACCCAAAAGCAGTACTTGGAGGTCATGGGGCGTAATCCAAGTCGGTTTAAAGACATCGACAACCCAGTAGAGATGGTGGCCTGGGGCGATGCTGTGGAATTTTGCAAGAAGCTTTCAGCGTTGCCGAAAGAAAAAGCTGCTGGCAACATTTATCGTTTGCCCACCGAAGCTGAGTGGAGTTATGCATGCCACGCAGCGACAATGACGCAGTTCAGCTTCGGTGATTCGAGCGAAGCGTTGAAGGAATATTCTTGGTTCGGTCAAAATTCTGAGCGTCGCAGTCATCCTGTTGGTCAGAAGCTACCGAATCCATGGGGCCTCTATGACATGCACGGCAATATGTGTGAGTGGTGCCAAGACAGATTTGAAAGTGATCCCGCCCAGTCGTCGACTGCCGGGACTGGGCGTTCGTCTGAGTCAAAACGCGTCCTCCGTGGGGGAAGCATGTTGAGCACGGTTGAACGATGTCACTCGGCAAGTCGCGGATTTGCCGACCCATCATCACGAGCTCCCAATCGTGGCTTTCGTGTGGTTTTGCTCCAGACGACCAAAGCGAGTTCGAGAGGGAATGAAGTCGCCAAGTCTCACGTGAAGTGGCAAGCCTACAAGCCGAAGGATCAGGCGTTCATGGTGGAATTCCCTGGCAAGCCAGAGCCGTGGAAAACGAAGTTCGTATCCCCTGATTATGGACCCACTGATGCGTATCACGTGAGCGCTGAATTTGAGAAAACGATGTTTGGTGTAAACTTCAATGACTATCCAAGGCAGCTTACTGAAGTCGAGGTAAATGCCGAGTTGAAGCAGGCCTACACGCTCCCCGGGACCGGGGCGAAAATCCTGGCTACAACCGACATCAAAATGGCTGGTGGTCCGTCCATTGAGGTCATTTCAAAGACTGGACCGATTTATATCGTCGGCCGTTTCTTTGTGACGGATGCACGCCGTTTGTATTCACTCCAAGTTGGTTCTTTACGAGACCCTAGAAAAGATCGGGTGCGGATCGATCGCTTCTTTGAGTCATTTCAACTTGCAGAATCATCCAAAGATGATGCGGTAGGCGGGGCGAAATAGACAGATTCGATTCCGCTTGTGAGCCTGTTCACAACTCGAGTTTTGCGGG
>JBPCVE010000357.1:0-17502 GCA_051010795.1 Rubripirellula sp. | reverse complement strand
CAGAACCACTCATGGTGAGCCTCCTGCCTCCAGCAGGTCTCGACTCCTCGATGCTTTTGGCTTGCGAAATCTCTCAAAGGCTAACCCTAGCCACCGCATCACCAACGCACACACTGCACCTCGACGCACTAGACAAATCGCACTGTCTTCGCAGCGACGTGAGCGTAGTGAAGCTCGCAGACAACCACTCTTTGTGTCTGGCGGAGGATACTGAAATGTCTTCCGAACACAAATCGCCTCAGGAACCAACACAACCGGCAGATCAAATTGCCCCTGCAGTGCCAGCAGGTTCGGAGATGTTCGGGAACGCCAAAGTTCTGAACTTCAAGGATCTCGCCGGTGGTGAAAAAATGGTCTACATCCGAATGGGCGACCAATATTACCGACTAACGTTGACTCGAGGCGGGCGTTTGGTTCTCACAAAGTAGAACCAGCTGTTTGCAAACAGCCAATGCACCGACTCGGTAGTCAGCACATCGCGTTGCTTAGAACCACACGTCGCTCTTTGTCTTAGCAACACTAAGGGCACACGTGACAAACATCACGCTTAATGCGGAGCAGCAGGCGACTGATCGGATCGCTGGAACCCGAAAACCGGCGGGCGTTTTGCGGACATGTGACACAATTTCCTGCCACCGCGTGGCAAACGGGTCCGAGCAAACACCCGCTGACCGGTGAGAATTGAATCCCGTTGTTCATCGCGACTGGCAATCCTGGAGCATAGAAAAAAGCCTGATCCCGTATCAAGCGATGCTCATCTGCGGGATTCGGCAACTGTGGCTGGATTGCTAACAACCGAGTATCAATCTTCAAAACTTCGCCTGCGCCTTCAGCGACAGCAAAACCATCACCGTCCATTTTCGCGGGGATCACGGTTTTCACCAGAACCAGAGAGTCTCTGTCAAAGACCAAACGCGTGCTATCTGCGTAAATCACTCTGGCTCGCTGCAGCGACCGAACGATGCTCTCAAAACTCGGGTTCCCTAGCTCCTGAATCACTAGTTCTCTTGCCATACCGTAAGTCAACACCACAGTCTCAGTTGTCACACCTTGAGATGATTGAGCAACATTACTTTGAGCCAAAGTCGTTGAATTGCCAGTATCCTGACCTGAGCACAAAGCAGTTTGGAACAGAAACAGCAGCAGCGTCACCGAACCAGTATTCACGAATGTAGTTTTCATTACCTTGATACCTTGAAGAGTTGGATTATTGATGCCCGGATTTTTCATTTGCAACATCCGGTACGCTCATAAAAAATTGTTTCATCGCGGCGTCCACCTTCTTCCGAAGGCAACAACTGCTCGATTCGAAACTTTGCTGGCCCACGCGACCGTCAAACACACGAAACAGTCAGTCACCGGCCCCATCAAGGACTGGGAATCTCCTCGACTACTTCAACAACTTCTTCAGAGCGCCACTGAGGCACTTCCGTCTCGTCCCATTCATGCAGGCTGGCCCCGAGGCCGGAAAGCGATCCCCGATAGTTCAACGCGTCATCGGGACAAGATGGCTGACTACGAATGACAGGATGATCAGATAACGCTTGAATCCGAGCCTGTGATTTGTACTGCCCTTCCATCGGTGTGGTGATGACATGAGGAGTGATCAGCAGGATCAACTCCGTCTTCTCGTTTTCATCAATGTATTGGCGAAACAGATTTCCGATCCAGGGCAGTCGATGTAAACCCGGCACCCTTCGTTCAACCAATCGGCTGTCATCCGTAATCAGGCCGCCCACCGCGATGGTGAGACCATCCTGAGCGACAACCGTCGCTTCCATATTGGATGTTTTAATCGAGTCAATTTTGAACTCGGTAACACCACCATTACCATCAGACACGGGCAATTCCTGACTTTTCGGATCAATCTCGGACTGGTCTTCGTAAAGCGACAGCGTCACGCTGCGATCCGCGTTGATCTTGGGCAAGATCAACAAAGTCGTGCCAATATTCACCACCTCTGTTTGAGGGGTGACATTGCTCGTTGCTGCACCGGTCCCAGGCGTGATTACGGTGGTATCGACGCCTGTCACCATCACCCTTTGCTCACCGACAAAGATGCGGGCAGGGCGATTATTACTCGAAAGCAGAACAGGAGATGCAATCGACGTCACGCACTCCTGCTGCTGCAATAACTCAAGTCGCGCTCGTAAGTTGTCACTAAGGTACTGATACACAAACGAGGTCGCACCGCCGATATCTGGCGAGTTCACCAATCCAAGCACATTTTCGACTGCTGACGCTGGATTCTGCACGAAGGGGTTGCGAGCTTGTTGCTCGGCCACACTTGGCCCTAGCGGTCCTGCAGTGTACTGAACATCAAGAATGGATCTGAAATTGTCAGTCAAGCGTACTTTCAAAATCTTCATTTCCAACAAGACTTCCGGTGTTGGTCGGTCCAGATCGATTACCAAACGCTCAATGGACTTCATCGCATCCTCATCACTTGTGCGAATGATTACCAAGCTATGCGTCTTGTTATGGGCAACATAAATCAGAGGCTCGCGAGAGGTGACATCCTGCACGTCTTCAGCTGTCACTCCTTCTTGCCCTCTCTCGGACATGATCATCCTCGATTGCAAGGCCACTACCTGATCAGGGGTGAGTGGATTCCCCGGCAACTCCTTGGTCTCAAATAAAGGGGCCCCAAACGTGATGCCGTTCTGACCACCTGCTCCTCCGGCAGAGAAACCTCCACCGAATCCTCCGTTGCCACCGAGCCCACCGCCACCGAGCCCACCGCCACCGAGCCCACCGCCGCCGAATCCTCCGTTACCCCCAAACCCTCCGCCGCCAAAGGCACCGCCACCAAATCCTCCACCGCCAAAACCACTGCCACCATTACCGAATCCACCAGCCCCGGCATTACCGAACCCTCCCCCACCAAAGCCTCCGCTGCCACCGACCGCAGTTCCGCCACCAAGCCCAAGAATCCCGCGAGTTCCCACCAGCACATCATCGTCGAATGGCTGTAGAGATAGAACAACGCGTGGTCCGTAGAGGCTGCGAATGGTTTGAGCAATCGACAATGCATTGGGATGCAACAAAGTGAAGACTCGCGTTGTATCATTTCTGAACACAATCAAGTCCTCCTGATATTCTTCTGTTGTCATCAAACGAATGGTCTCGGTTGCCTCTTCCTCTCGGTACCACAACCCCGTGATTTTCGCCATTATCTCGATAGCATCGATGACTCTCACATTTCGCAACGTCATCGTAACTTTTGCCTCTGCAGCCTCTGCGGTGGCCACGATGTTCAATCCAGATGTCTCACTGATGGACTCAATGACCTCACGAACAGTGAGATCGTCCACCTGAATACTCTCCAGTTGTTGGTTTTTTTTCCGATCAGTGTTGGACGGAGTCTGCGCATACAGTGAGTTGGTAAAGATCCAACAGAGAATCGTAACGATGCCTGCCCTCACCAACTTCTCTGGCGTATCTCTCTTTATCAGCAACGTAGTCATTGTTTGAAACCCTTACCGACCAGAATGCCACACCTTGGCTATCTGATTTTCCCTGTGGTTCTACTCCGCGCTGGCTTAGGTCGACACATCGCCTGTTGAAAAAGGCGAGACACACTCACTGCCGCCCAAAACAAGGTGGCAAGATTGAATCCGGGACGACAGAACTAGCTGGCTATCTCTCGATAGAACTCATTAATCTGGATGACTCGCCACTGGATTTCGATGCTGGCACCATGGTGCGGTCCACATCAACCGACCGCGATTCGCCTCGCTCAAGCTCGACGGCTTGAATCTGCTGCAAACGCGCGGACTTGACCTTTTCGATCATGTCTCCAGTGATCTCCGGTGAATGCCAGACAGCATCCACCTTGATACGGCCAGGTGCTACCGGTGGTGTGTCGACTCGCTGCCAGAAAACGTTACAACCACTGCTCGTAACTGCTGCGGCGATGCAGACACTTGTCACGACGCGGCTTGTTTGGCGAATGAGTCCCGGCACTCACAATGTCCGAAATTGAGGAGGCGAGTTTTTGAGAGCGTCCCGTCTTACCTGGCTACGCCGCTGGGCCAACTAACACAATGCGTTGGTGAAGGGTTGCGTTGATGTACAGATCGGACTCTCATCAGTGCCGACTTTAACGACTCTGCCGATTTTACCGCTTCGCCGCTATTCCTACTCACGCAGCAGTTCAGCAACGACTGGCGGTCAAACCGCAGGGCACTGCGAGCTGAAAATCCAGAGCCGAGAACCAAACGCCGCAGGCACACTAAAACCCTCAATGTGACTCAAAGCGATCAGACTTTGCTGTTCACCGCGACGTTGGTTTTGATGTCATCGCAGAGATGCCATAAACAAGGGTTCGCTTCACATCCAAGTCCGTGAAACTCAAAACCACAACTCCCTGACCGGGAAAACTTGGCACTGCTTCGGTCCAATCACCATCACTCAATTCAATCTGAATGGGGTGCGTCCCACGAATCGGGTATCGCCAGTCCCCCGCTTCAATGACAGCCCGAGTGGCATCAGCAGTTTCAACCAGCAGGCTCAAAACCAGGCGTGGAATCGCCCGAGTCTTTTCCAGTTGTTTGTTTCGATCATCGAGCGATTGAAGTAACAAATCACTGCGTTTTGTTTCCTCGCTGAGTAAATTTTCAAGGGTAGCGTTCTGTGCCTGCAGCAATTGCATACGTTCCTTAAGAACCTTGAGCTGTTGAACCCCACGCACCATTTCCATCGATTGCTTTAATTCCGGCGACTCCACTGTCGGATCTTTCAATACGAGCTCTTTCGACGGTGACAGGCCCTCATCTGGACTCTGGGCTAACAACAGCGTGGGGGTAATCAAACAGAGCAACGAGCAGCAGCAGACGTATCGCGTGATCATCATCGATCAACCTAATTGGGTGACTGGGGAGCTTACTTGGACAGAAATCAGAAGATCTGGCTGGCGTCTGCTGGCTGGGATCCCATTCGCACTGTTGTCTGTTCTGAGCCGAGGTTCAACTTGGAATCCAGCGAGACAGGGACAAATACTGTTGATTTTTTCGATATTGATAGTTGCAACAATCAACAGCCCGGGCATAATGACCTTTGTTGCGAATGATTCGCAATAACAATACTCTTCGTCGCTTTGAATAGCAAGCAAAGCAGCAAGCCAAGAATGTGGGCGGGGAACCAAGGCAGGCAGCCTTGCTCGATTGACGATCAAAACCGCGAGCCAGATGGATGGTCCCCGCGGCCCAGATCGCCGTCGAGGCCCACAAGTCCGCAGATGCCGTTTCGATCGGCTCCGCGAATCCAACTTGGGGAAAACAAGGTGTACCTGCGCCGCTCAATCACGCACGCGATCGCTTCCCAGCGAGTCGCCGACCTGATCGCGGACAAGACGCTTTCTATGTTTCTCTATTTTTTTGGCTTGAGAAGGAGATTTCTCACATGCTTGCTACACGCAACAAGCGAACGAAAGTTCGTACTGGTTTTACACTGATCGAGTTGGTGATGGTTCTGGTGATCATCACAGCACTGGCTGCCTTGGTAATTCCAGTGATTGATTACATCCGCCGCACCAGCGACAAGGCGAGTGCTTCATTCGCAATTTCACAGGTAGTCGAAAACCTGTCCCAATACCGAATCCTCAATGGCACCTATCCTGCCGGAATGGACAGCCTGATTGAGGGTGATGGCACGGCCGATGCCTCCGCGACATCCAATGACGTGATGGGACTCAGCTCTAAAATCACTGGCAAAACAGTGATCGTTGACCTCAGCACCGGAAATGCATTGGACAAAACGGATGACCTGATTCCCAACGTTATGCAGCACGCTAGCGGTGGCTATCGGAACTGGCCTGGAAACAGTGGTATCAATCGCATTGCCGTTGGAACGCAGAAAAACTTCCGAGTCATCAATGACGACGATATCCTCGAATCGATCTACCCAGGCTGCAGCACCAACGCTGCAGACAGTTCGGTTTACCCGAACTATGCGTCGAGTTTCGCGACCACAGGAACGGTCAACATCGGGCCAGCGCTCGGCGGATCAGCGCTCACGCACCGCACCGCTCAAGTGATGGTGCTAGGTGTTGGCCCTGCCTGCGATGCTGTTGGCAAAACGATGGTCTCGCCGCCAGCCTACGCCGCCATGAACGGCATCGAAGACTACAACCGCTTCCTCGCCATGTTCGCCGTATACGACGGCTTCACAGGCGACAAGAGACCACAACTCGTTGGTGCTCTCGACAGCACAATGGACTTCCTCAATCAGGAAGTCATCGAAGTTTTCGAGAACGTGGTTGAGTAGTCAATAAGTGTCACGGGAACCGTCTCGGTTGTCGCACCGGCGGACCTCGCTTGCCGAAAAGGGCATGCGAGGTCTACCTCATTGCTCCGGGTAGCGATCAAAAGAATCGAGAATATAGATCCCAGCTCCAACACCCTCGGAACTAGTGGTTATCACAGGCGACAGTGCAGGCGACAGTGCAGGCGAAACAACATTGAGCTGGTAGAAGTTGGAAACAACGACACACAACATTAAAGCACTGAGAATCGGCATCACTGGCGGACTGTAGCGATGCATGGTTAACCCAACCACTGACAGAGTGAACAACTTCAAACCCCACATGCCCGCAAACCCAAACTGGTTCATCAGGCCTCGCATTACTGGATTGGCTTCACTGCGAAGCCCCAAATCGGATAACAGCAGCACGGTTTGCACACCATCGATGATAGCCAGCGTCACCAAAAACAGAAACCATTTCCAAAGCATCACACACCTCGTCCAGCCAGAACAACGAACCATTCTCTACAGATTCATTATCGTAAAGCTGCAACCCCTTACAACAGCACTAAGTAGCTCCGACCAGGGACAAAAGCTGTCATCAATCGCTTCCTGAAAATAATTCTCAACTACAGCATCGTGCCAAATCACAAGCAGATGAATACAGTCGTCTACGCGACCTACCGCGACTCACGATCAGCCTTCACTTTGATTGAAATGGTGTTAGTGCTGATCGTTCTGACGGCACTCGCTGCTTTACTCGTGCCACTGATTGGGGGCATCGAAGTCAACGAAAAATCGAGTCAGCAAATTGTCACCGAAGCCAGCATGAATTCAATTCGCGATGCAATTCTTGGCAGCGAGGATACCGCAGGAGCTTGGGCTGACCTTGGTCAGATACCAGGTTTTTTTCCACTCTCGCTCGACTATCTGCTTCTATCAGATGGCGAGATCACTTCTGTACCACAGTACGGTTCCATCGGTACCTTTGACCCAACCACCAGAATTGGATGGCGAGGTCCCTACCTGTCCAACTCAACATCATTGCTTGATGGCTGGGGAAACAACATTTTGATGCAGGTAGATTTCAACGGCAATGGCAATGTGGACAAGGTGGGAAGCTTGCAAGAAGCACGTTATGCACGACTCGTATCGGCAGGCCCCAACCAGGTGTATGACGCCACTATCAGTGACGGTTTTATCCCCGGGGACGGAACAGACTTAAACCAGATTTCCATGGCCGAATGTGATGATGACATTGTCATTTTTCTACGAGTTGCAGACATGAGGCAATGAACATGAAACCAGGCACTCATCAAATACACGCCTTCACGCTGATCGAACTTGTTCTGGTTCTGGTCATTCTGACTGCTCTGGCGACGCTCGCGCTCAACACACTTGAACCACAAGTTGATCAGGTGAGGTACGAAACAACCCAACGGACCATCAGCCACTTCAACGAAGCAATCATCAACCACAGTAAAATCGACAGCAGCAACATTTTGCTCACCGGCTTCTTTATCGACATGGGACGCCTGCCCAACACACGCCTGCACAACATCACGGAACTCACAGCATCAGAACTTTGGCTTCAAGACACCTTGCCCCTCTATGCTGCCGTCCAAGCCTCTGACGCAAACATTTCGTCAACGAATGCTTCAAACAAGGAAGACGGAGACGGAGATAATATTTTTGCAGACGATGATGTCCTGGTGAGGTGTGGTTGGCGGGGGCCGTACCTGCAACTTGCGTCAGGAGCGACCACACTAAAAGATGGTTTCGGGCACCCTCTGACTTCGTCAATAAACTCAGCAGACGTGTCGCACCTGCGAACGACAGGCGACACTGCCATCACGGCAGCAGACACACCCATCTACGGGTTGAGAAGCTTCGGACGCAGCAATGTTGACAATCTGGGAAACAACCAAAGCGACCCTTACGAAAATGATATTCCGAGCGCGGTCGCAGGTCAGCTGCTTAACACATCAAAGCTTCAAGATGTGGTCAACGGAACAGTTACCTACGCGGGAACCGACGCTACAGCAGACGACATTGTTGTGCAGGTTTATTACCCCCTGAGTAACACTGTCATGGTGCAACAAGCTGCCAACGAAGCCTCAGCTTCTGGGGGTGCTGAAGTAATCGAAACAACCCCCGCTGATGCCACAGGCTTTCAATCCTTTGCATTTGAATTCCACGACGAAAACGGAGACGAACTGGTGTTTCCGATCGGTCCCCGCGTGATTCGAGCCTATTACAAAATTGACACCGCATCACAACGCCAGAGCGTCGTCACACCCTTCACGCACACCACACCGTCAATCCCGAACTGGTTGTCGATCACGCTCTGATGTAACCATCACCCCAGCTGAATCATGCTCAGATCACCCAAACGCCCAATCACATTGCTGGTCATCACCCGTGATCAGGTCCTACGCGCTGACGGAAAGAACGGGAACCTGCGAACCTTCTTTCGGTCAGATCGTCCGGCACGCACGCCGTTGCCAGCAGCCGTTGAGCTGGCAATCAGCTTGAGCAAGGAAAAACCAGCCCAGCAGACGATTGTCATCGCTGATGAAATTTGGACCGGTGTCATTGATGTCGACGAGCGATCCATCGCAGGTCTCGAGGGTGATGAACTGGATCAGATGTTGAGGTTTGAAACCGAAACATTATCAAACCTTGACCCCATGAATAGCCAAATTGGTATTCTCGAATTGGCGCCTGTTCCACCGGACACACGACGCTTTTGGTGCTCAGCGATTGCTTCGGAGGTGCTCGCGGGAATCAATGCAGCCGTCATGCTGCGGGGCGGGAAGTGTCAGTTCTGCACGCACCCTGCAGGGATGGCCAACCCAGAGATGCGAGGCATTCCATGGGTAGAATTCACAGAGAACCTGGCGGGCGCCTACATGATTGGCGGTGATGGTCTGCCTCGGGCGTCCATCGCACCGCGTAGCAAAACGTCTAATCGTTGGTACAAGGCATTCGAACTCAACTTTGGCTCGGAACTGCCTGACGAGGGGTGGCAGTTGGATTCATCAGCCCCACCCGAAGCATACACCGGAAACCTCCAGAGGATCGACACGGAAGAAAAGATCCAACACTGGATCAACATTTTGGCCAGTAGGCTTTACCACACCACCCCTATACCAGTCGTGGCTCCCCCCGTTCCGGAGACGACAGCCGCTTTCATGACCCAAGTTGGAGTCATTGCTGCGACGGTGATCACTATGGCAAGTGTTGGCCACTTCCTGTGGACAAAATATGAGATACAGAGTGTGGAACAGAAAATCGTTTCACTACGAGAACCGCGTGACGAAAAGTTGGCACTCGAGCGGGACATTGCCAAACTGACCAAACAGATCGCAGAAAACACAGTCTCTCTTACCGAGCAGGTTATACAACGAAGGGAATTGCAACTGCTTACAGAGCGAAGCGATCGTTACGCTGATTTACTAAAACAACTCGCCATCACCTGCGATCAAGATATTGTCGTCGACGACATCAAACCAAGCGTGAAAGGTATACGCTTGAGTGGCCGTGCATTAAAGAGTGAATCACCAAACATGCTCGCGATTGCTCTGGGACCCAAAGCACTTCAGATGGGATGGAGCGTCTCCCCCCCATCCTTGACAGGAGAAAACAAGCTGGTCAACGGCGGCCCTTGGAAATTCCACTTAGAACTGGCAGACATCACACCCGAGGCTCACCTGACAGAAACTTTTCAGAGCACCTTAGCTAACCAGGCGTTCGGTAAAGAGGGAAAGAGCAACTAAACATGGCAATTCAAACATCTTCAAACAGTAGGCGTGAACGGTGGGTCAAAGCATTGTTACCAGCGGTAGCAGTTCTAGCCGTGTACCTCGTCTACCACGCATTGGGCCCAAATCGGAAACTCAAAGAGTTGAACGAGGAGCTTGGTGATGTTGCCAAGAATGCTGTAACTCCTGACATGGTTGCCAACTCCTTGATCCAAAAGAAGCAGGCTCAAACTTCGTTTGAGGAATTGCAGACACAAATCCGGTCAACCGAAGAAGGAATCAATGCATCCATTGCGATCTTCACCGGTGCATCTCAAACCGAGCAGATGATGGCCGTTGGCGATCTGTGCAGGCAATACTCGGTTGGCATCGTGAAACAGCAGGACCTCGCCGGTGTTGAAGTCTCAGCGTTACGAGAAAAATCTTTGAGAACGCTCAAACAGTTGCTTGCACCAAGCGAACTTAGCTTCCGTCAGCTTGATCTCGTTGGCCGATACAGCGACATCACCCAATTATTGAAGCAAATTCCTGAGACCGTCCAAGGCGTCCTTCCGGTGGGGATCGAGCTTGTCGCATTGGACGGACAAAGGACTGATCTGGAGACCCTCTCGCCAGATCAACGGATGTGGCGAGTCTACTTGGTCATGTGAGTTTCTTTTGAATATGTCCCCCCCTGCAATCAATCTTGAAAACCCTTCAGAGCTATTGAATCAACTGCTGGATGCAACCATCCAGCGGAAGGCTTCTGATTTGCATTTGTCCGCGAACCATGCACCACATTTCCGGCAACAGGGCTTGCTTGCTGCCGCCGAGGATTGGCCGGTGTTCGACTCAGAAACGATGGCAGGGTTGGCAACCACACTGGCGGAATTAACTCTGGCCAAAAATCCGCCCCACATAGGTGCGCTCGATGGTGCATTGAGCGCCCATGAAGGCACGCGATTTCGTTTCAATGTCTATCGTCGCAGTGGAGCTTTCAGTATCGCGTTGCGTCGCCTCGAGGACCGCATCCGCTCCCTTCCCGAACTCGGTTTGCCGTCGGACCTTTATAGCCTCGCAGACTACAGCCATGGGCTGGTCCTGATCGCCGGCCCCACGGGTAGCGGCAAGAGCACAACGCTCGCAACCCTGATCGACCGCATCAACCAGACTCGTGCATGCCATGTGATCACGATCGAAGACCCAATTGAATATTTACACACGAGCCAAAAAGCCCTCGTAGATCAACGTGAGGTTGGTCACGACACCAGGAATTTCAATGAAGCCCTGGTCGCCTCGCTCCGCCAGGATCCGGATGTAATCCTCGTCGGTGAGATCAGAGATCTTGACACCATTCGAACGGCTATCACCGCCGCCGAAACGGGGCATCTCGTGTTTGCAACAATTCACTCAGGCGACTGCATCGGTTCCATCGACCGACTCGTGTCTGTCTTCCACTCCGATGAACAACCAGGGATTCGACGTCAACTCGCGATGATCCTACGCGCGGTTGTCTCTCAAAGACTCATCATTGCTGATGGCAACAAGTCAACGCCTGAGCAAACCGAAATTGAATCGGAAAATGCAAAAGCAGCGAAAACCAAATTGGTACTCGCAAGCGAAACAATGAAAGTTACTAGCCCGGTTTCGAACCTGATTGCCCAAGGAAAAGATACGCACATCTATTCCATCATGGAAACGGGACGTGCTGATGGAATGTACACACTCGATGAATGTCTGGCCCAGTTGCTTCGCGAAGGAAAAATCTCGGATCGCACCGCAAAAGGTTTATCAAAAAACCCAGATGTCATGCTCAGTCGCGCCAGCAGAATGCGTCCCTCACGTTTCGTGGTCGCAGACCCCCGCTGAATTCACCATCATGCAAAAGAACCTGCCATGACCACCGTGACCAACGACCCTACCAAGCCGATCGACATGTCCCAAGTGCGTGTAGATCCAACATGGGCATTACGCATCCCCGGTTCGCTTGCGCGAAGAAAAGCGGTCATTCCCTGTTGCAGGATCAACGACAAGGTAATTGTTGCCTGCACGGATCCTGATGACGTGAACACGCTCGATAAAGTGGAACGTCTGTTGCACAATCCGATTGAAACTGTGATTGCAGATGAAGAGTCCCTGATGCTGCTGATAGAAAATGTGTTTGGAGGCACAACGGGACGAAATGGTGCCGTACGGATGGTTTCACCCAGAACGGGTGGTGATGAAGATGCAGTTGCGATCGTGGACGAAATACTGCAGGCGGCAGTCATCCGCGATGCCTCCGACATCCATATCGACCCCGGTACTGATGAAGTCAAAATTCGCTTTCGAGTCGATGGCGCACTGGAAGTCTATCGGAAACTGGACATCCAACTGCATCCCATGGTCTCAAGTCGAGTCAAAGTGCTGGGAGGAATGGATATCGCCGAACGACGTGCAGCGCAGGATGGACGATTTGCCTGGACCAGCGTTCAAAACCGTGAAATCGATGTGCGTGCTGCAACCCTGCCAACTCGAAACGGTGAGTCCATCACGCTGCGGCTATTGGCATCCAACAGCAACAGCCTCACTTTGGAAAATCTGGGGATGAGTCGTGCAGACTTGAAACTATTTTCCGAGGCCATTCATAAACCACACGGGATGATCTTGTTGACTGGCCCCACGGGTAGCGGCAAGAGCACCACGCTGTACGGAGGTATCAAGAAGCTTATTTCTGAAAGAGCATTGCATATCGTAACTGTCGAAGACCCAATCGAATACAAAATTGATGATGTCGCGCAGGTCGCGGTCGATTCGGCAGATAAAGTCAGTTTTGCAAAAGCGCTGCGTTCCATCCTCAGGCATGACCCGGATGTCATCATGATTGGTGAAATTCGTGACGCGGAGACCGCTGACATTGCGATCAAGTCATCACTGACCGGCCACCTCGTATTGAGTACCCTGCACACCAACAGTGCCGTCAATGCGATCTCACGATTAGGAGACATGGGCGTAGCGGACTACTTGGTCGGTGCCACTCTGCGACTGGTGATCGCCCAAAGGCTGGTCCGCCGACTGTGTCCCAAGTGCAGGGAACCTGTGGAATTGACAGCCGCAGAAGCGATTGGACTGGGACATCCCGACGCAGCCGGGCAAACCGCATTTGTACCCAAGGGCTGCCTCTATTGTGCAGGCCGGGGCATGATTGGAAGAATCGGGTTGTTTGAAATGCTCGCCGTCGATGAAGAGATTTCCCGAGCCATTTCAGTGGGAAAACCGGAGTCCGATATCTGCAAACTGGCAGCTGACTCGAACTGCAAGCGACTGGTGGGCGATGCTCTTGCAAAAATCCTTGCTGGCCAAACCAGTGTACGAGAAGCTCTGTCCGCAGTGACCGTTTGGTAGGGTGATTTCCATGACAACATTTGCTTTCACCGCACGCGACAACGAAGGGCAAGCACAGCAGGGTCTGATTGAAGCCGATACCGCTGCCCGCGTTACCGCTCAGTTACGCGACCGTGGCTGGCTTGTTCTGAACGTGCGCGAACAGATCGACACCAATGCATCAACCAAGTCGTCCTTGGCAGGTGCTCTCATGACTCCACGCGGTATTCAAGTCGAACTATCGCTACGCCAACTAGCGGTCATGTTGCGTGGTGGAATCAGCCTACTCGCCGCCATGCAAACCATCGCCACTCAGTCTGACAATCGACAGATCCGCTCGGCTTACAACGATCTGATAGAAAAAGTCCAACAAGGGATCACTTTTTCCGATGCACTTGAATCGCAGCCCGGATTCCCCAACTTCCTGATCCGCCTGGTACGCGTAGGAGAACGCACAGGAATTCAAGAGACCGTCCTAGTGCAAGCCGCTGACATGATGCATTCGCGACGAGAAACGGTGCGTGAAATCGCTGCAGCTCTCACCTATCCCGCAATCGTACTGGTCGCCGCTGGTGGAGCCTCGCTTTATATGATCACATCGCTGATCCCCAAGCTGTCGAAACTTCTTGAAGGCCTAGGAAAACCGCTCCCCCCAATCACCCAATCATTGGTCACTGCATCAAACTTTGTGGAAGCGTGGGGCCCCTTGGCACTGCTGGTCCTTATCGCCATCGCCGTATCCATCATCATCACTTACCTGTCACCAACAGGGCGACTTGCGATTGATCGCTTCGTTCTACGCATTCCGGTTATCGGTAAAATTTTCCGTCTCAGCGGAACCCTCACTTTCTCGCAAACCCTTAGTAGCCTTGTCAGCAGCGGCGTAACAGTCCTGGACGCGTTGGTGACCGTGCAACAAATGCACGCTAATTCGTATCTGGCAAATATTGTTCAGCGGTCACGTGATTCAATCATTCGGGGCAACAACCTTGCCGACACACTTCGTGAAAAACGTGCGTACATGCCGCTCCTCGCAACCATGACGGCTGTTGGTGAACAAAGCGGCAATCTCGACGAAGTACTTGAGGAAGTTACGACGTTCCACCGATCACAGCTCTCCGGCATGATTAGCACGCTCAGTGCATGGGTCACTCCTGTCATCATTCTGGTCGTAGGTTCAATTGTGGGATACGTCTACATCGCCTTCTTCCTCGGCATGTTTGCAATCGCTGGATAGTCAACTCACACGGCATGCACCCAAACCTTACACAAGAACAACACATCCAATTCCACCACCCCATCAACCGAAAGTTCACCACTCACAAACATCCATTTTTCTAGCGAGAAGCCGGTAGAAAGACCCAAAAGTTCACTGGGCTCAGCAAGCTGAAAGAGATCTGAATCTCCTCTACGCCAGCAAGGAAACATTGCTTCATCCCTGCACCAACAGTCAACGCAATTCACACCGACGCCGGTTGATGCCTGACTGGCGTAACCATTTCTTCAAGAAAGAGAGAGATTCATGCGTACCCCCACGCTTCACCGACTGATGCATGCAACACGCATCACCTTACTGACACTCCTGACAACGTGCCTCGTGCATGCTGAAGAAGTCGTCAACGTCTATTCGGCCAGGCACTACGACACCGACGATACGATCTATGATGAATTCACCACGAAGACGGGAATCAAAGTCAACCTCATCTCAGCAAGTTCAGATGCGTTAATCGAACGACTACAGCGTGAAGGCAAACGCAGCCCTGCCGACGTCTTCATCACCGTTGATGCTGGTCGCCTTTTCCAAGCTGAGCAAAAAGACATTTTTCAGCCAATCAGTTCACCTGTGCTAAGCAGGCAAATCCCTGCAAACCTCCGTCATCCTGAAGGCCTTTGGTTCGGATTGACGAAGCGTGCTCGTATCATTTTGCGATCGAAGGAGCGGACAAACAAAGGGGAAATCAGCAATTACGAAGACCTTGCTGACCCGAAATGGAAAGGCAAAGTACTGATCAGAAGCTCAAGCAACGTTTACAACCAGTCACTGGTCGGATCGATCATCGAAGCCCAAGGTAAAAGCAACGCTGAGACTTGGTGCAAAGGTGTCGTGGCGAACATGGCGCGTCCGCCTCAGGGAGGTGACCGCGATCAGATCAAAGGGGTTGCCGCAGGTGAAGGTGATGTTGCCGTTGCTAATTCGTACTACTTCGCTCGCATGCTTTCCGGCACTCCCGAAGAGCGGGAGGCAGCATCAAAAGTGGAAGTCGTGTTCCCCAATCAGAAGAACCGCGGCACCCACGTGAATCTGTCAGGAGTTGGCGTCGTCAAGGCGGCCCCCAATAAAGCTAACGCCATCAAATTCATCGAATTCCTCAGCGGTGACCGAGCGCAGGAAGTCTTCGCGAAAGGCAATAACGAATACCCCGTTGCCCCGAGTGCCCAAACAATTCCAGTCCTGAAAGACTTTGGTGCGTTCAAAGAAGACCAAATCAACGCGGCTAAATTCGGAAATAACAACACCGAAGCGATCCGCATGATGGATCGCGCTGGCTGGCGGTAGCGGGAGAACCTTTGTTGTCAAAAACCAATCAATCATTCCGATCAATATGCACTGTCACCATGTGCGTGTTGATCGCATGCCTAGTCGCTATCCCACTGCTGCAAATCATTTCCAGCATAGGACAGTCATCTGATGGTACGTGGCAACATCTTCAGGAAACCGTACTACCCGGCTATCTGTGGAACACGCTCTTACTGGCATTGGGTGTGGGTTTGCTGACGACCATTCTCGGTGTCGGCACAGGTTGGCTGGTATCCAATTGTCGATTCCCAGGCTCGGGTGTACTGGAATGGGCGCTTCTGCTTCCACTTGCCATCCCCAGCTATTTATTGGCCTACGCGACCACCGATGTGCTTCAATTCAGTGGACCGGTTCAAACCTTTCTACGCGCTACTTTTGATTGGTCTCGTGCTGATTATTGGTTTCCGAATGTCAGGAGCTTGTCCGGTGCAATTACGATTCTGAGTGTCAACCTATACCCCTACATCTATCTGGCAAGTCGAACAGCCTTCCTTGAACAGTCGGCATGTATTCGCGAAATGAGCCGCACGCTTGGCCTTGGAGCGTGGAAAAGCTTCTTCCGAGTATCGCTGCCCATGGCCAGACCTTCCATTTTCATTGGCCTGTCGCTTGTAATCATGGAAACACTTTCGGAATTTGGTGCCGTGGACTACTGCGCCGTCGACACATTAGCAACGGGAATCTATCGGACCTGGACCAGCCGTGGCAGCTTGATCGCTGCCTCACAATTGTCACTATGCCTGTTGGGTGCTGTTGCGTTTCTGATTGCATTTGAATCTATCTCACGGGCATCCCTTCGTTTTCACTCATCTGACGAAAGCAACCGCGTGGCAGCACGCATTCCGCTTTCGTTTTTTAAGGCGTTTGCCGCCTCTATCTTCTGCTGGCTGCCGATCCTGATGGGGTTCCTGCTTCCCACCTTACTTTTCGCTCACAAAACTTGGTTCAACGGTGACAAACGTGCCTTCGAAATGCTTGCTGATCTCGGCACGCATAGCTTGATCCTTGCAACGATTGCCGCCGCCTTGGCTGTCGGCTTGGGAGTGCATGTCGCGAATGCTCGCCGGACTCACCCAACTGCGCTCGTCCGCACATCCACAAGAATCTCTAGTCTGGGTTACGCCATTCCTGGCGGGGTGATCGCGATGGGTGTTCTGGGTGCGATCCTGCACATCGAAAATGGAGTTAACGACGTTTTTGAATCCCTATTTTCATGGTCCCCCGGTTTTTTCTTCAGTGGATCAATCTTGGCCTTGTTGTTTGCCTACCAGACTCGTTTCCTCGCTGTTTCACTGGGAGTCATTCAAGCGGGTTTGACGCGAGTCAGTCCCGATCTCGACGCAGTCTCGCGCACGCTTGGCAAATCAGGAATCAAGATTCTGACACAGGTGCACTTGCCAATCCTCAAACGCACCCTGTTGTGTGCATTCATGCTTGTTTTCGTGGATGTACTGAAAGAGCTCCCTGCAACCCTCATCCTCAGGCCTTTCAATTTTGAAACGCTAGCCGTTCGCATCTACCAACTCGCTTCGGATGAGCGACTTGATGAAGCGTCGACAGCAGCGCTCGCCATCA
>JBPCVE010000356.1:0-34187 GCA_051010795.1 Rubripirellula sp. | reverse complement strand
CGATTGCCGCTGGTGTGCTGTGGTCTGTACTGACCTAACAATCCGTTTTTAGTCCAAGCTTTTTTCCAGATACCTTCGGAAGATTTTGAACCGTGGCGAAAAAGAAAGTCCAGTTCATGTGCACCGCGTTTAGAGACGGTTTCCAATCCGTCTTTGGAGCGCGCGTCTTCACACCCGATTTCCTTCCAGCGGTTGCTGCTGCTCGTGATGCGGGCATCAGTTGGTTTGAGGCAGGGGGCGGAGCCAGATTTCAATCGTTGTATTTTTATTGCAACGAGGACGCGTTTGACATGATGGATGCGTTCCGGGAAACGGCTGGGCCAGATGCGAATTTGCAGACACTTGCCAGAGGTGTCAATGTGGTGGGGCTGGACTCGCAATCCAGCGACATTGTCAAACTGCATGCTGACTTGTTTAAAAAGCATGGCATGACAACGATTCGTAACTTCGACGCGTTGAATGACGTCAATAATCTCATCTACAGCGGTAGGTGCATTGTTGAGGCAGGATTGAAGCATCAGGTTTGTGTCACTTTGATGGAGTTGCCGCCAGGTTGTTCTGGGGCCCACGACGCAGATTTCTATGCTTCGACACTGCAGCAGATCCTCGACGCGGATATTCCGTTTGATGCAATCTGCTTCAAAGACGCGTCCGGAACGGCGGTTCCTTCCAAAGTCTACGAGACGATTCGGCAGGCTCGAAAAATGTTGCCCGCCGATACCTTCATTCACTTCCACACGCACGAGACTGCTGGCGTCAGTGTGCTGGCGAATAAGGCTGCGTTGGATGCCGGTGCCGACGCAATTGATCTGTCGATGGCTCCCTGTTCTGGTGGTACCTGTCAGCCTGACATTCTGGTCATGTGGCACGCCCTGCGTGGCAGTGACTTTGAACTCGATGTCGACGTTGAGAAAGTGCGCGAGGCAGAAGAAGTTTTCAAAGATTGCATGAGTGATTACTTCCTGCCGCCAGAGGCAACTGCAGTCGAACCACTCATCCCGTGGAGCCCTATGCCCGGTGGTGCTCTGACGGCGAATACGCAAATGCTGCGTGACAACAATATCATGGAGAAGTATCCAGACATCATCATGGCGATGAGTGATGTTGTTCGCAAAGGTGGATTCGGAACCTCGGTTACTCCTGTGTCCCAGTTTTATTTTCAACAGGCGTTTAACAACGTCATGTTTGGTCCATGGAAGAAGATCGCAGAGCCCTACGGCAAGATGGTCCTTGGTTACTTTGGCAAGACACCAGTGCCGCCTGATGAAAGTATCGTTGAGCTAGCTCGGGAACAGTTGGGACTTGAGCCGACAACCCGACCCGTGTTGGAGTTGAATGATGAGGATCCGAGCAAGGGGATTCCTGCTGCCAAGAAAATGCTTGAGGAAGAAGGGCTTGAGACTACCGACGAAAATATCTTCATTGCCGCTGCCTGCAAAGAGAAAGGAATTCGTTTTCTGAAGGGAGAAGCTGAGACCGGGGTTCGTAAAGTAGATAAAACTCAGGCTAGCCCCCCCGCCCCCGCAGCACCTCAGCAAGGGCCTGCCGAGTATGTGGTTTCGGTCAATGGCGAAGATGTCTTCATGGCTTTCGAAGGAAACATGGTTACCGTCGACGGCAAGGTTTATCGCGTTGGGATCAAGCCTCAGGCTGCTGATGGAACCACTCAGCAGGCGAGTGCAACCGCTACGGATGTAACGGAAGTGAAGTCGCAAATGCCAGGCGCTGTTTTCAAGCAGTTGGTGAAGAAGGGTGATCGAGTCCGTGCCGGGGAAGCTATTTTGATCCTCGAGGCAATGAAAATGGAAATGGAGGTTGCCTCGCCAGTGGATGGTCAAGTTTCCGAAATCTCTGTGGGAGTCGGTGATCAGGTGGCGACGGGGCAAACGTTGGCAAAAATAACGGGCTGAGCTCCACGGAAAATTTGATTTCTCGCGCCGTGGTTGCTGCGGTTTGCATGTAGCACCTTTGATTGGCTGCCGTGAGGCGTGAAAACGCTGTCAGGCCGAACGATGGGGTAAGGTGAGGATGCCAGAATCACGATTGAGGGTCACGCCCACGCTTGGTCATCAGGAAGGCACTTTGGGTTGTGCTTGCAGAAAGGGGCGATCGCCGGTTCTGTGATCCCAACATTGCCAATCCAGCGTCCTGCACGTGAAGCGTCAGGCAAGTTTCAGTTGCGCTATGAGTTGATTTGCTGCGTACGCTATACTGGAGACAGTAGGGCTCGAGGGGCGCCAGAACTGGCAGCGAGTCGAGTTTGCTGGTGATAACAGACGCCCACAATCTCAGGCGATGATGGGCAAACCAGCTTTCGGGTAGATGCTAGATTGATGCTAGGGATTGAATCGCATGCCTGCAATTTTTCGGCATGGAAAGAATGACGGGCTACTTCTACTGCTGACGTGTTCACCACTGGCGGATTTTAAATGATTTTATCCATTCACAATTCGAAATTTCCTGCCTTGCTCCTGCTAGGAGTTGTTCTGCCGCTGATCGTGGTGGGCGTTGCTGGCAAAGCCACCGCCCAAGTCCCGGTTGGCGAGGGAACACCCGCCGCCGGTTCCGATGAGACGGCGGCTTACTGGATCAGCCAATTGTCGCATGAGCATTATCTGCGACGTGAAAAGGCGAGCCAGAAAATCACGGAAATGGGGCCTGAGGTCATTCCAGATTTGGTCACCGCAATGAATCAGGGTGACTTGGAGGTGATTGAACGTGCGGTGGCGGTGATTTCGGACTTCGCCATCTCCCGTGATCCAGCAGATGACGGCAACGCTTGGGTGACACTACAAACTTTGGCCGAGAACTCTGTCGGTCGTCGTGCGTTGGCTGCTAAGGCTGCGATGGACGAGGTTGGAACGTTGCGTTCTCAGGAGGCTGTTGATTTACTGGTTGCTGCGGGCGTGTTTGTCGGGGCCGGAGATTTTTCCGTGGCTGCGTTACAAAGCCCGTTACCACATGTTGAAGTGGGAGATGGGTGGAACGGAGACGTTAAAGTGCTGCGTTGGTTGGAGTGGGTGGGTGGCATTCGGCACGTGCGTGTCTCTGGCAAAGCAGTTCAGGGCAGCGTGCTACGCAACGTCGTACGAATGCCAGATCTGGCAGCTGTCGCAATTGTTAATGCCGCAACCGCGGTCGAGAGTGAAGTTTTTTCGTCGCTCAATGAGCTGGAGCGTATCGATTCACTCGATATCCGATATGTGAACGTTACTGAGCAACAAGGAGATATCATTTCCCGCTTGCCGCTACGGAAGTCGCTGACATTGATGGGAACCAATATCAACTCGGTTGCGGTTGAAAAAATCAAGAGCCGACTTTCCGGGCTTTTGATTCAGGTCCGGCAAGGTGGGTTTCTTGGCGTCTCGTGTTACCGCGACGAACTGGTATGCCGAGTCAACATGGTTTATCCCAACACTGCGGCATCCGATGCTGGGCTAATGTTTCGGGACATCATTGTGGGTGCTGGTGAAGATGAAATCTCGGATTTCAGTACTCTGCAGGAAACCATCAACAAGTATCACGCGGGGGATGAGATCGAAATCAGATTTTTTCGTGGCGGCAAGCTAATGAAGGCCAAGGTGAAATTGAAGCGGTTGGAAGAACATAAAATTGAGTAGTTCCGACGCGTCGAAAAAGAACCATCGACTTCCGCAGCATGATGACGTTTGGCAACAAACCAGGTGGCGATCGCGTGTCCGACGATGTCTGTTAGCGTGGTTTGCCAGGCATTCGCGAGATCTGCCGTGGCGTCGCCAGCCCACGCCCTACCGCGTTTGGGTCAGTGAAATCATGTTGCAGCAGACGCAGGTGGCCACCGTGCTGCCGTACTATGCAAAATTTATGAAATCCTTTCCGACGGTGCAGGATCTAGCGGCGGCCGATGAGCAAGTCTTGCTGTCGCATTGGGAGGGATTGGGGTATTACCGGCGAGCACGGTCGCTTCATGCTGCAGCGAAAATCATCGTTGCTGATCATGGTGGTGAGTTTCCTTTGCAGTTCGAGGACGTGCTCGCTTTGCCCGGCGTCGGTCGTTATACCGCGGGTGCGATTCTCTCGATTTCCAACGGGCAGAAGCAGCCAATTCTGGAAGGAAACACGCAACGAGTTTTCAGTCGCTGGATCGCACTTCGGGGGACTCCCGCAGACGCTGCCAATAATCGATTGTTGTGGCAGGTCGCTGAGAAAATGTTGCCGCGCAAGGATGCCGGAACCTTCAATCAGGCAGCGATGGAATTAGGGGCATTGGTTTGTGCGCCCAAGACACCAGCCTGTCACGAGTGTCCGGTGGCATCCGTCTGTTGTGCGCACCAAGCGGGATTGGAACAGGAAATCCCCGGAAAGGTGACGCGAGTGACATACGAAGATCGCACAGAGTATGTCATGGTTGTGCAGAAGCCCGCTAAAAAGAAAAGTCGCCGCAGCCGAGGGGGTGGTCAAAATGCCACTCAATCAGGTCGGCAGTTGCAACAGTTTTTGGTGCGTCCGTTGCCAGAGGGCGGGCGTTGGGCAGGGTTATGGGATTTCCCGAGGACCACGCGAGTTTCCCTGAGTAGCATTACTGAGGCCGCGACACTGTTGTCAGCAGAGGTGGGTGTGAATCTCGTCCCAGGGATTCGGTTAACCACCATCAAGCATGCGGTGACCAAGTACCGTATTTCCCTGCAGGTTTATCAGGCAGATTTGCTCGATACGGGTGAGCAGCCGGGAAAACCTTGGAAATACGTGTCATTGGCAGAGTTGGCTGAGATGCCAATGAGTGTGACTGGCCGAAAAATCGTCAAAATTCTGAATGAGGATTCCCAACTGCGATTGCCGATGTCCTAGTCCAACCTAGGCTTCATTCGATTATAATTCCGAGAGGTAACTGAAGGCTTGCATGAACAGCCTGCAGATGATCTTCATCCATTAACGCGAGCTCCGTTCGAGTACGCTTTGAAAAAGAGTTGAAAAATGAGATTAATTGCGTTTTCTTCTTTGTTAGCGACTGTCGCTCTCAGCGTGACAGCCGTCGCTGTTTCGCCTCGTGGCGAGTCTGATCAAGTTGTATTGGGCGACCCGGCTCTGACTGCCGGTGTTCCCGGTGTAGGTTTGCTGACACCAAAAGCACTCGACGCGTGGCTCAAAGACCCAGCCAACCACCGGACATTAAAAGTCCAATTACCTGCGGGGCTCGATGCCGCTGAGGCAAACATTTACATCCCTGAGAACAATCCGATGACCCGAGCGAAGATCGAGTTGGGGCGTCAGTTGTACTTTGATGAGCGTTTGTCTTCGGACAACACCATTTCGTGTGCTTCGTGTCATGATCCACTGCAGGGCTATGGAGCAGAGACTGCGTTCGGAATCGGTGTAAGAGGTCAACAAGGTGGTCGGAATTCCCCCATTTCTTACAATCGTATCCTGAGTAAAGGGCAGTTTTGGGATGGCAGAGCTGGGTCCCTCGAGGAACAGGCCGTTGGGCCTGTGGCGAACCCAATCGAAATGGGAAATACGCACGCGGCTTGCGTCGATACGTTGAAGAATATCCCAGGTTACAAGAAACAGTTTGACGCGATTTTTGATGATGGGGTCACCATTGACAATGTCGGTATGGCGATCGCAACGTTCGAGAGAGCGATTGTGACTGGGCCCGCTCCCACCGATGCGTACGAGGCAGTGCAAAAATTCGAAAAAGTGTTCGCGGATGACCTCGAGTACCTCGACGAAGAGCCTGAACTGAAAGCAAAGTACGCCAAGCTGAAGCAGGCCACTGCAGACTCGCCCATGACCGAGTCAGCCCAACGGGGTATGGTTTTGTTCTCCGGAAAAGCAAATTGCACGGCGTGCCACGCTGGGGCGAACTTTACTGACGAGCAATACCACAACTTGGGTGTTGGCATGGCTGCCGACAAGCCTGATCTTGGGCGGTATGCAGTCACCAAGGACAAGAAAGATTGGGGGGCTTTCAAGACACCGACCCTCCGCAATGTTGCGGCGTCGCCGCCGTACATGCATGACGGCAGTCAGAATACGTTGGAGGAAGTCGTTGATTGGTATGACAAAGGCGGCCACAAGAATGCTGGACTCAGTGACAAAATGAAGGTTCTGAAGCTGACCGATCAAGAGAAAGCGGACCTCGTAGCCTACATGGTTGAGGGTCTGACCGGTGATTTTCCAGTGGTAAATCAGGGACGTCTTCCCTGATCACCGCAGGGTGATGTTTCAGTACCTGATTGAAGTGCGTTAAGTAATTTTTCAGGCACTCCGATGCCAACGACATGAACAACGCCGACGTAATCGTCGGCGTTGTTTTTTTTAAAACCAACCTTCTCCGCAACAAATGTGATTGTGTGATCGGCGAGAAGTGTGGGGTGGGAAGCTTCACCCGTATCGCAGTCCAGGCCTGTAGGGATGTCGATTGCGATTCGCATCCCTGAATGAACGTTTGCCATTTGGACCAAATCACGATAACAACCACGTAAAGGTCCGCGTGCGCCGGTCCCAAGTAAGGCATCCACGACTGCAGCAGCTTTCTGATCTAAGTCCGGGATGTTGGCTTCATACGCTTCCGGATCGATAATCCTCATGGGGATTTCTGATCGCGCGGCAATCATGGCATTGATGTGGGCGTCGCCACTCAGTTTGGCCACGGGGACAGCACAGATCATGTCGATTTCTCGGCCCATGAGTTGCAGGTGTCTGGCGATCACATACCCGTCTCCCGCGTTATTTCCGCTACCACACAATACCTCGATTGGGCCTTCCGGAACTACTCGATGAATGATTTCAGCGGCGCGGGAACCGGCATTCTCCATCAGCACGATACCTGGGATTCCGTATTCCTCGATCGCAGTTTGGTCGACGGATCTAACCTGTGCTCGTGTCAGTGCCGGCAAGTTTGTCATTTTCAAATTCCAATGTTCGTGCGATACTAAGAGCAAAGCCTTTACAGGCCGAGGGTATACGTGAATGGAAGAAGTTCGGGGGCTACCAGAGGTGAATCATGCCGCTATACGAGTTTGAGTGTAAGTCCTGCGACAGCGTTGTCGAAGTACTTGTCAGGTCAACGTCGGAAACAAAAGCATGCCCAGATTGTGGCAACGTCGAATTAAAACGGCTCTTAAGTGTGCCGGCCAGTCCTGCAATCGCAAGTAAATCCAGTTTGCCGACGGCTGGAGGAGGTGATGCCTGCGGCGCTCCGCGATGTTGTGGCGGGGGGTGTCAAGATTAGAAGTGTATCTGCTTCGTGTTCAGAGGTCTGTTCCAGATCACGTCCACTTGTCGCAACTACATAATCCCATGTGGGAAGCTGCCATTTGTGAACGGACAAGTTGGTGGAACCGGGATCCACCAGCAGGTCAGTGCGATTGATGGTTACCGTCCCAAGGCTCACGCGGAGGTAGCGGGGAGTTGCCGTTCGGAGTGGGCCAAGTGGGGCAGACTGCTGCGGGGTGGTGTCCACGTGTCGTGGTGGGCTTCTGATGGTAACCTTACCCGGGCAAGCCTGCGTAAAGGTGGTTTCTGTTCCTGTCACTTAGCGCGAGAGAAGTTAATGTCCGATCCCAGCGAATCTCACGTAAGTTCACAGAATGAGTCTGCAGTGGCTCCGCGGTTGCATCTGTCCCGACGCGGTTTATGTGCCTGTTTGATACTGATGGTTGTCGCTGGATTGTCGGTCTACGCCATGTTCCCGGAGCGTGTTGGTGGGCCACCCCTGCCGGTTGCGGTGGAGCTTGGAAAGGGGGTAATGCCAACGGCTGACGGTGCGGGGAAACTGTTGACGGAAGTGATCGTTCTGACCAATCTTACTGATCATCCGATTCCACGATTCTCAATTGAGATCAATGATCAGTATCTGCTTATCCGAGATGCGCCCCTGGAAGCAAATGAGCGGTTGGAATTGCCTCAGCGAGTATTTACGGATAAACGCAGTAGTCATCGATTCAACCCAATCAAGTATCCTGTCGAGGCAGTGACGCTTACCGGCCAACTGCCATCGGGAGCCCGAGGGGTCACTCGAGTTCTATTTGAGGATGGTGTGATCACCGATACCCACTAGACTGTAGCCTGTTGGGATCGCGTAATGCGGCAATAACTGTGGAGCTGAAGTCCTGTGCCGCCGGTGGCAGCCCGCGCTCTCTTCGAGGGGGGGCAATGGACGTGATTCACCGCGTTTGCGATGATGCTTGATTCATTTGTTCGCCGGGGAGTCATGAGAATGCCTGTTTTCGCTTTGATTGTGAAATTTGATCGCCTCACCCGCATTGGGTTGCTCTGTGGGATTGTCGTACTGGCTTTGAGTCCTTCTGTTTCGGGGCAGGGACGGAAGAGTGATTATGAACGGGCAAAGACCTACTCATCGCGGGTGCGGAATCTTGTCTTTCGCGATGCAGTCAAGCCAAATTGGTTCGATGCTGATCGCAAGTTCTGGTATCGCGTTCAAACCGACGTGGATTCGTTTGAGTATGTGTTGGTCGATACCGAGGGCGGAAAACGAGAGATAGTTTTCGATCACGAGAAGGTGAGTGGGATTCTTTCAAGCCAGTTGAAACGTAAAGTTGACGTAACCAAGGCGAGGCTCGTTGAATTCACGATCGCGCCGGATGCCAAGAGTTGCTCGTTTCAATACGGGGGGCGAAACTGGAGCTTGAGATTACCGGAGGCCGAGCTGGTCTCCGCCGCGAAATCACAAGACACCGGCGCAGCCGAGGGTTTGCCAGCAGAAACGCGTCTGGTGCGGAGCAACAGCCAAGGAGAGCGAACCCCCATTCGATTTGCAAACCGTTTGGAAAAAGTTCTCGAGGTTTACTGGATCAGGTCGAATGGTGAGTTGAGACGCTACGGTTCAGTCGATCCGGGCAGTGAATACGATATATCAACCTTCGTCGGAGATTCATGGTTATTGAAAGATCTTGGTGGCCGTGATGTGGCCGTCTTCGTTGCAAGGCATGATGAGGATTTGGCGATTGTCGATCAGACAACAAACCCACCTCAAACAAAGAAGCATCTTCCGGCAAAAACCAAGCCAAAAGCTAAAGGAAAGTCTGACAACGCCAAGCGACGATATAGCGGTCCCAATCGCTCACCAGATCAGAAGTGGTCGGTGGCGTTTCGGGATGCAAATGTGTGGCTGCGAAATCTTGACACTGGCAATGAGCGAAAGCTTACAGATGACGGTGACGCAAAGAATGTTTATCAAGGACAAGTTTGGTGGTCGCCTGACTCAACACACTTTGCCGTGATGCGTTTGTCCCCGGGATTGAAACGCACGATTCATCTTATCGAATCGGCACCCAGTGATTCGATTCATGCGAAACTGCTGACGATGTCTTACGCTAAACCTGGTGATCGGATCGATCAACGACGCCCTGTTTTATTTTCATTAGCAAAGAATTGGGAACCACGGTTAGTCGACAACGCCGATTTTTCCAATCCCTACAGCACTCGTGATCTTGCGTGGAAGCCGGACAGTCGTTCGTTTTCCTTCCTGCATAATCAACGCGGACACCAGCGTCTGTCTCTGGTTACCGTTGATGCTGCGACGGCAGTGCCAACGCTGACCATTGATGAACGAACTGCTACCTTCATTTGCTATTCGGGCAAGTCGTACTTTCGTCGCTTGAACGAAACGAATGAATTGATTTGGATGAGTGAACGCAGCGGTTGGAACCACCTGTATCTACTTGATGCAACTACTGGGAGCGTCAAACGGCCTTTGACTCAAGGGAACTGGGTCGTGAGGAAAGTGCAGCGGTTTGATCCGCAAACGAGAACAATTGAACTGGAAGTGTCTGGTTTGGATCCCGGGCAGGATCCCTATTACCGCCATCTGATTCGTGTCGATTTGGATAGCGGTGAAATGGTCAGATTGACAGCGGGTGATGGGGATCATACCTGGGAGTACTCACCCAACCGAAGATATTTGTTGGATCGTTATTCCCGTGTCGATATGCCAGCAGTCACCGTGTTGCGGGATGCAAGGACGGGACGCAAAATTTGTGTTCTGGAAAAGGGGGACATGAGTCACCTGCTCTCCACTGGCTGGCAACCACCGGAACGATTTGTTGCCAAAGGAAGGGATGGCAAAACGGATATTTATGGGATCATTGTCCGTCCAACCAACTTTGATCCAAAAAAGAAATACCCAGTGCTGGAACAAATCTATGCGGGGCCGCACTCCTCGTTCGTTCCCAAATCATTTGGCTTGCAGACAGGGTTGTATGCCATGGCCGAGTTGGGATTCATCGTTGTCAAAATGGATGGTATGGGAACGAGTAACCGCAGCAAGGCATTTCATGACGTATGTTGGAAGAACCTCGGAGATAGTGGTTTTCCTGATCGCATTGAATGGATCCGGGCAGCCGCCAAGAGTCGACCGGAAATGAATCTTGAGCGAGTGGGGATTTGGGGTGGGTCCGCAGGCGGCCAGAGCGCCATGCGTGCTCTACTTGCCCATGGAGATTTCTATCATGCAGCGGTAGCGGACTGCGGTTGCCACGATAATCGGGTGGACAAAATTTGGTGGAATGAACAATGGATGGGGTGGCCCATTGGACCGCATTACGAAGAACAGTCGAACGTCACACAGGCTCATCGCTTGCAGGGTGATCTGATGTTGATCTGGGGCGAACTGGATCGCAACGTTGACCCAGCAAGCACCATGCAAGTCGTAAATGCGCTCGTCAAGGCAAATAAAGATTTCGTTCAGTTGATTGTGCCTGGAGCCGGGCATGGTTCTGCCGGCCACCCATACGCACGTCGACGTCAAGCCGACTTTTTTGTGAGGTCATTGTGGGGACGCGAACCGCGGTCCGAGTGAGAAATCACAAGGGTGTATTTTCGCATCAGCGTGGTTTCTGCTGGTGGCGCCAATGATGATCAAAGCTGCCGGCCGTCAGCAGCGATGCACCATTTTCAATTTGACTGATAGTCAGCCAATCGCACGAAGACAAAATAGAAGGATTTGGCATGTCGCAACCACTGTATAAATTGCTATCCCAACAAGAATGGCGGCAGGTGCTGGAGGCACAGGCGTTGGCAGGATTTGGCATCGACCTGGCAGATGGGTTTATCCATCTTTCATCTGCAGAGCAGGTGAAAGAGACCGCTCGCCTTTATTTTTCTGGGCGCGAAGATCTGATGTTGGTCATCATCGATGGCGACTGTTTGGAAGATTCTCTTCGTTGGGAAGAATCACGTGCCGGGGCACTTTTTCCGCATGTCTACGGCGTGATCCCGATGGCCGCCGTCCTCGGTGCAGAAATGCTGCCGCTGGGAGCAGGCGGCGAACATCAGTTTCCGTTTTGACCCTAGCTGGTTTTGTCTGCAAGTAACTTGGGCCTACCGTAATTTGCCACGAATGGCTCCGCGAAGTTTGCCAAGGTAAGCATCTGCATCCCCTACTTCATTTTGCACCTTGCGGCCCATTTCGTCGATGAATTTCTCTGCATTTGCGAGAAGTGACTGAGCTTCATTCTGTCGGGAACCCAACCACTGCTGTAAGGCAATCGACTGGTTGGTGTGTTCTTGGCGAATGGTTGCAGCCAGTTGACGCTTGGAGTCAGCGACCTGTTTGGCGATCGCGTCCTCACCTGCGCGACGTAGCACTTGCCCAAGGTTTGAGGTCAAGTTCAGGTCGAGGTCTCGCCACGTTCCGGAGAATCTAACATCCATTTCAATTCGATCTACAAACGAAAGACTCTCACGCAAAGATTCGGCAGCAGCTGAGTTGGCAAATTTTGCAGGTGCACTCAGGTCCAGTGAAACTCCGGTTTGTTTGCTGACGAGGCGTCCATCGAGTTGGTCCCCTTCGGTCTTGATCTGGACCCAAAGCTCACGTTGTCCGCCGGTGATTTGAATTGAAGTTTCACCGTCATTACCGATGCGGAGTGGTTTGGCGTCGATCTCTGGCCAGTGCAGGGTCAAGAGATCCACCTTTGCATTTTGTCGGCGATCTCGAACGTATTCGGCGCGGACGATTTCCGGGCCTTCTAAGCGTAGACTGACTCGAGTTGGTTTATCAAGTTTCTCAGGATTAGGCGTCAGGTTCTCCAGGAAACCTTTCATCTGGTAGCGTTGGCCACCCGCTCGCAGCGAGCCGCTTACTTCGCAGTGACGCACTAGCAATCCTGGACCAGGTTGCGGAGTGAGGTCGTGGTCGACCCCGCGGATGCGTACGCTTTCTGGCGCGACAACGGTGTAGTTCGCCAAGGTACGACCACCATCCATATACGAACGTATCTGTTGGATCTGCTCACGTACAGCATCACTCAGCATTTCAATTCCCAGATCGCCCGACGACGCAAGGTCTCCCGGTACGTATTGATCGACTTTTGCCAAGTCGATTTGTTTTGCCTGATCGAGACGTACAAGATCTGCTTGAAGTCTGCTTGGCAGCGAGTCGATCGCACGGTGCACGCTACTCAACTCTGATCGTGCATTTCGGGCACGCGCCAAAGTTCGTTGCAGTTCGGGAAGATCACGCAGTGGATTTTCAACCACCCTGGCTTGGTCTCGCACACCCCGAATCTGTTCCTCTAGATTCTTGGCGCGGATCACCAAAGCTTTGTACTCAGCTTCCCATTTTGACCGGATTTGTTGGCTGCATTTCACCGTTTCGAGGTCCACCAAAACGGATTTGGCTTCGTCAGTAAGGCGACTGGTTGTGGCTCCGATCAATTGGTCGAGCGTTGGTCCGGTACTAGTACTGTCAACGGCCTCAATTTTCTCCAGTCGACCTAGTCGTCCACTTGTTTTGCGTTGTGCGCCAATCTCGATTCCCGAGATGACCCCTTCTTTTGCAACCCAGCGGCGACGAAGCAAAGCATCACCGTCCATGACAAGTTCAATGGACCTTGCTCGAAATGCATCTCGCATCTCCTTGCCATCTCTTGGGTCCGTGACGCGCACGTCGGAAAAATAGATGCTCGGTGGGAACAAGCCAACCTGCGTGTCCTTGATCTCAACTTTAGATCCCGTTGCCGTTTCCAGGCCACGTACGGTGACGTACTGGGCAACTGGCCCCATGCCCCAACGCAAGAGAGCTAGCACAGCAATGACAATCAAGAGCCGTGTCAATACAAATCGCCAGCGTATCATGCTGCTTTCCTTTGCTGAGAGTCACGCAATTGGCGAAGCAGATAATTCAATGCTTCGTCCATTGGTTCTGAATCACTTTGCTTTGCCTCAGTGGTTGCCTTTGCCTCTTGTGCACCGCGGTGATCTGTCATGCGAATGACGTCGATGCGTGTTTCAATTGCAACTTGCGGCTCCTCGGATGGTTCCGATTCAATTTCGATGAAGTCAACCGGTTCATGGGCCCGCCTCTTGGAAACAGCGTTGGAACTTTGCTTTGACGCTGTTTGGGAGGCGGTCTTTGGTGGTGAAGAGTGATTTGGCACTGTGTGCCCATGGTCGACCAGAAACACTTGGTGCGGACTCGTTTGGGGCGTCGATATTGCTGGCACGGACGCTGTTTTGCTGATTTTCTCAGTGCTCGCCTTGGTGGGCGCGACAAGACGGAAAATGGGATAGGTGATCAGGAAAACCGGGACGACTGAAGTCAAACCAATCAAGAAGCTGCCCATCACGATCGTGTTGTTGAGGTCCGTCCAAGGGATGAAGGGAAGGCTCCATGCCGTTTGAGTGGTTTGTTGCAGTTGCGGATGGGTCAGGATGAAGTTGCCAACTTCATGCGAATAGGGATCGAGTTTGATTGCCAGAAACGTTGCGCAAACAGCGGTCAGTCCTGCCATTGCATGATTGATTTTCAGTGACAGTACAAGAATCACAAGTACAAATGCAAGCAAATTTCCGTGGGGTACGACGCCCAGCAACAGCCCCAGCGCGATTCCCCACGCGAGTTGGTGCGGGTACTTACGGCCCTCGATCGCGCGACGCACGCTGTTGACAAGTTTTACGATCCAAAAAATCATTTTGTTGCGCCTCCGTGCGCATACAGATTTCCATAGACTCCGTGCGCATGCACTTTTCCACAGACACTTTCCGAGTTTAGTATCGGCACGTCGTTGCTGATAAATTCAGTACAGCCGTTAGCTTTTCCCAAACCAGATCAATTTTCGTGATCCCGTTGGTTTTCCGACTCATCATTTCCCTGTTCTCGGGGGGGGGCGTGTGGTTTGTGGTCAAACACTGTTTGCTTTCAGTGTTTTTTGGAGTTGGATAGCGTGTTTTTTGGCGAGACATGGCCCGTAATGACTTGCAAAAAACAAGATAAACGCCCAGAAAATTCGGTTTCGACGTTTCATGGACCAGACGTGTCAAAGGGCTGGCCGAAGCTGTGAGGTTGGAAGTGCAACTGAGTTCGGTATCTCGGATATGATTCTCGTTTGGATAATTCGAGTCATGTTTTTGCATGACTTGACCTATTCCGAGCTTCGGTTTTACAGAATGGTGGAAGAGATTGGTCCGCTTCGACCTGTTGGGATGAGCGGTTCGATCGCAGGAATGAGGGAATGAGCTTTGGAAAAAGCTGACCCGTTGTAATTAAAAGAGGGTAATAGAAACGCGTGAAACTTTTTTCGACTTCTTGTGAAACTGTTTATCTGGGGTGGGACGCTCCCTTGCTTCCGCGTGCTGCTGGCTTCCTGCGAGAGAGGTTTGCAGATAAGGCGAATTGTGACCTGAGTGGTACGATTTGTGTACTGCCATCATCACGCAGCGTGCAGCGTTTCAAGCAACTGCTGCGTGATGAAATGGTATCGCAGGAATTGCAGTATTCACTGCCCAAAATCATTACCATTGGCCAATTGGCTGAGTTTTTGCACACACATAAAATCCCCGTTGCGTTGGAGATTGAGCAGACATTGGCGTGGGCAAGTGTGCTGCGGACTCAAGACCCCGATGATTTGAAACCGCTGTTTCCAGTCATTCCGACTCTCGATCCGATTGGGGCATGGTTAGACCTTGCTTCAACAATGAGACGTCTGCACGAGGATCTCTCTGCCAATGAGATGACGTTTCGTGGTGTTGTGGACGTGACTGAGACCGATTCTGAAAAGCGGCGGTGGGAACTGCTGAGCAGACTGTTTGATCAATACCTTGCCACGCTCTCCGAGGCGGGGGTTTGTGATCCACATTGGGAAAGACGCGAAGCTGTGTTGCAGGGCGCTTGTCACGCGCAGGGCAAGGTGGTTCTGATAGGGACAAGTGATCTGAGTAAGGCGATGGTTGCCATGCTGCGGGCGCAGGATGAGGAACTGATTTCGCTGGTCGCCGCACCGGAAAGTGATTCCTGGCGATTTGATGAATTCGGTTGTGTTGAAACAAAAGGCTGGCTCGAACACCACCTGCCACTGCAGGATGAACAGCTCGTCAGTGCAGGAGACGTGGCCGAGCAGGCCATGGCGGTTGCTGCGTCTCTGGCTGATCTGGGAGATGAATTCTCTACCGATCAGGTTACTGTTGGTGTCACCGATGAGTCGCAGGTTGGCCCAGTTGAAATTGAGTTGCGGGGTTGTGGATTAGGCACTTCCAGAAATCTCGGATGGCCAATTTCTCAAACAGCGATTGGACGTCTGTTGAATTTGACGTCGACATTCTTGCAACGAAGAAACTGGCAGTCGCTTGCATCTCTTGTGAGGCATGCTGACGTAGCTCGCTACATTACCAGAGAACTGGGGCAAGGTAGTACATCCGATTGGTTGACCGAATTGGATCGTCTGCTGTCAAATCACTACCCCATCAAAACACGGGATGCGCTCTCTCCGAAGGCTGCCAAAGCCTATCCTCTAGTGAGTGAAGTGTTGAGTATTGTCGAGGAATGGCTCGCTGAATTTACAAGCAGAGAGCAGTCAATTGCTCAGTGGAGTAGCGTGATAGAAGCGTGGTTGGAAGTCCTCTACGGCGAAGACAATCATAACGATGCCGGTGGGGCGGAAACACAAGCAGGAAGAGCTGGTTCCGTGGTGCAAGACTCGCAAGGCTCTGATTCGGATGTCGCGTCCATTACCCCAACGCAAACCAGTACCCCGACGCAAACACGAACGCAGCGAGCATTTGAAACGGTAAAGCGGTTGACGCAGCGGTTCGAACAACTCAATGCTGATCTCGATCTGGTTGTTTCGGGTTCCGCTGCTTTGGAAATGCTTTCCGGACGTCTTGCTGATGCACGCGTAGCCGATCACCGAGGTGAAAATGAGGTCTTGATTCTGGGGTGGCTGGATCTCTCATTGGATGATTCGGAAGCGATGGTGGTCGTGGGGCTCAATCATCCTTTTGTTCCCGGTGCGGTGACGAGTGATCCCTTTTTGCCTGGGACGCTTCGCAGCAAGCTTCGCATGTCAGATAATGAGCGGCGGTATGCACGTGATCTTTACGCCATGCATCTCATCTTATGTGTTCGTAAGTCGGTCCGTTTTATTGTGGGTCGCCGTGCCGCCGATCAGACGCCAACGCCCCCAAGTCGCCTGCTGGCTGCTACTGAGCCAGTGAACGCCGCTCGGAGGGTGAGGAATCTTCTTGATGGGCCCAAAAAGTCACTGCTCGTTCATCATGACTGGGACCAAACAACTGAGGGGCTGGCATTAGCAATCCCAACCTTGCCCATGTTGGGAATGAATGGGCGTGTTCGAACAATGAGTGTCACTGCTTTTCGGGACTATCTCGATTGCCCTTACCGTTTTTACCTGCGGCATGTGTTGAAACTTCGGCCGATGGACGACGCCACGGGGGAATTGGCTGCAAATCAGTTTGGTGACATGGTACATGGAGCCTTGGAAACTTTTGGTGATTGTTCGGATCGGGATGAAACCCAACTTGGGAAAATCGAGGAAGCGTTGCTGTCGCACCTGAGTGACTACGTCGCAGAACATTATGGAAACGCCGTGTCCTCGGCTGTGACGCTGCAAGTGGCACAGGCGGAACGGCGCCTCAAGGCGGTTGCCAGACAGCAGGCCGCACGAATTGCTCAAGGATGGACAATCCATGCGTCGGAAGCTGCTGTGAATGAAAGCGATGGTGCGGGAATTGAAGTCGATGGGATGATCATGGGGTTACGCGGACGTTTTGACCGCATTGATTTTCATGCACAGACCGGGCGCTATGCAATTCTTGACTATAAAACTCATGGTCACCGCCCAGAAAAGAAACATCTCAAAAAAGTAGATGGAGCTTATCAGTGGATTGATTTGCAATTGCCGCTGTATCGCATGATGGTGCCATTCCTCGGTATTAAGGAAGATCCAGCTACCGTTGAGTTGGGTTACTTCAATATCAGCGAAAAAGATGAGGAAACGAAGATCAATATCGCTGAATTTACTGAGGAACAAATGGCTGAGGCCGTAGAGATTATCGAGGGATGTGTCCGCGGAATTTGGGCAGAACAGTTTGAGCCTACGGCAGAACGCGTGCAGTACGATGATTACGACATGATTTTGCAGACAGGAATCACACGTCGGTTGGTGGATGAGTTGGGATCCTCAGCGAAGGAGGTGCAGTCATGAGTGAATCAACACAGAGTGAAGCAGGCGAAGGAGGATCAAAACGCGACGACCTTGTCCAGCAGAATGAATCAATGCAAGGCAATCAGGGCCGTTTGCAGGGTCAACAAGGGGCGCCGATGAAGAAGGAATTTGTAGGCGACCAAAGGACCAAGAAGGGCTCCGGGGAGAATGCTGTTCCCAACGAAATCGCGGTTGCAGCAAAGAGCCACCAGCCCGACGAGGATCCAGGTGAAGACGATGGTGCGGCTTCTGATGGGATGTTGTTGCCAACGGTGGTGCGAGCTTCTGCTGGAACCGGAAAAACATACCGCCTGACGGCTCGGCTGATGCGAATTCTGTTGCAGGGTGCTGCGCCAGAGTCAATTTTGGCGACCACGTTCACCCGGAAAGCAGCAGGTGAGATTCTGGATCGGGTTCTGTTGACACTTGCACATGCTGCCAATGAGAGTGATCCAGCAGCTCTGGAAGCGTTGCGTGAGCAGGTCGACTTGCCAACGCTACCTCGTTCTGCATGCCTGCAGATGTTTGACAAGTTGCTGCGTAACGTGCACCGTCTCCGGATTTGCACGTTGGACAGTCTCTTTTCGCAATTGGCAAGATCCTTTTCTTTTGAATTAGGTCTGCCGCCGGCATGGCGTTTGACGGATGAAATTGAGGAGATTTGGCTGCGTGAACAAGCGGTTGATGCCCTCATCGCAACATTAGAACCAGCGGAAATGATGGCTCTTCTTTCGATGCTTGGGAAAGGTGAGAACCGTCGGTCGATCGCGAGGGAGTTGCTGCAGGTTGTTGATACGGCCTATAGCGGGCAACGCCAGTGTGGTTTGAAAGTCTGGGAGAAGTTGGCAGCCCCCAAAGCTCCAAGTGACAAGGAACTTGCTGAAGCCGTCCTTGCCATGCGTTCTGTGCAGTTGCCTCAAAAACGCCTGATGACTCGATTGGAAAAACTGGCACAACAAATCGAGACAAAAGACTTTGGTGCACTTGCTGACGACACGTTGATTGCAAATATTGCCAGTGCAAGACGGTTGAACACGGAAGTGAAGTACTTTCGCTCACCTTTTCCTGAGGAACTCGATGATGCGTTCGACACGTTGTACGCTGCGGTACGTACGAATGTTTTGGGACTGTTGAAGGGTCAGAATATCGCAACAGGCAAGGTGCTCGATGTTTACAACAATAACGTGACAGACTTGAAACAGTCTGCTCGCGTTCTGGGATTTGAGGACGTTTCTATTCGGCTCGCGTCACGGTTCGCATCGCTGGATCAAAGATTGTTGGGTGATCGCATGGATGGTGCAATCCATCATGTGCTGTTGGATGAATTTCAAGATACTTCCCCTGTGCAGTGGCAGGTTCTGCGACCGCTTGCGATGCGCGTGACCGACCCTGAAACAGCGAATGACCAAGTCCAAGACGATCGTCAGGTGGGGCAGTCGTTCTTTTGTGTGGGTGACACCAAGCAGGCGATTTACGGCTGGCGCGGTGGTGTGGCAGAAATCTTTGACGCTGTGGCAGACCAGATCCCCGACGTCATCGAGGATGAGCAGAACACTAGTTATCGCAGCAGCCAGATTGTCGTTGATGTCGTTAACCAGACCTTTAAAAATCTAATTCGGCATCCCATCGCAGATGCAGCAGATGCTGCTGATCCAACCAATAAGGCAACCTATGAAGCTGCTGCATTAAGAACCTTCTGCAGACGATTTCCGGAACACAAGGCATTCAAGAATAAGTTGCTTGGTCATGTTCAGGTCATGACTTCTGCCAATCCAGAGAATGCAGATAGCGAGGCGCGGCAGCAAGCATGTTATGAACGCGCCGCAGACTTGGTGGCAGAGTTGAATCGCAAGGCTCCAGAGAAGTCCATTGGCATTCTGACTCGTACCAATCGTGGTGTTGCCCAGTTGATTTTCATGTTGGAAAACCTCGGGGTCGAAGTTAGTCAGGAGGGTGGGAATCCGCTGACCGATGCAGCTGCTGTCGAAACAATTCTGTCCACCTTGATGATGGCGGAGCATCCCGGTGATGGGCGTTGGGAATTTCATGCCAGGTCGACACCGCTGGGCGACCTGCCTCAATTTGGGCCCGACTACGTGCGGGACATGGTTGAGGAACGGGGGTTAGCTGAATCAATTGAGTTTTTTGCCGGAGTGTTGGCGCCTGCTTGTGACGAGCGAGAAACGCTCAGGTTGGAACAATTGACTCGCCTCGCAATCAGTTACCAACTGCAGGCAGCCCCCAGACTCAGGGACTTTGTCCGTTTGGTGCGTGAAAAACGTGTCGAGCGGCCACAGATCGCACCTGTTCGAGTCATGACGGTTCACCAATCCAAGGGCTTGGAATTTGATGCGGTTGTGTTGCCGGAACTTGACGGTGCATTGACGCGCGCATCGGGCAGTTCCGTCTCGGACATCAAAGAAATAGGTGAGCCGCCCGAAGGAATGACACGTTACCTGAATCAGAAAGCATGGCACTTTTTGACTGGGCACTGGCAGCGTGTCTTTGGCGCGCAGGCAGCCGGTGGTATGACAGAAGCTCTATGCTTGTTGTATGTGGCGATGACGCGTGCCCGTCAGGGGCTGTACATCATCATGCAGCCGGCGAAAAAATCGGCATTCGATGTGAAGACGGGAGCATCTTTGGTTTATCACGCTCTCGGTTGTGAGCAGGATCCCACTGAAAATGAGGTACTGCTGTACGAACATGGTAATGAAGACTGGTGGGCGGATACCACCACAGATTCAGAGACCGTGTGCCAACAGAATGAGGGGGAGACTGAAAGTGCGATTCGATACCCAGGTCCTGTGCGGATCCAGTTGCGCGCCGCTCAGGAAGTTCCCAATGCTTCTGCCACCGGTTAGGGTGGCGTTTGCCCTTTTTTGCACTAGCGATTGATGGATTAGGGTTTCCCAATCAGAAAAAGTTGTGTCCCCGTGCGTACGACGAAGCCGTTTGGAATGGGAGCGACACCATATTGGATCTCTCCAGCAAATCCACCAGGCCCCCCTGCACCTGCTGACTGCCAAAGTCGGTTCTCATCGAGGATCTCTTTTTTCGGGCCCGCTTGCAGAATTGAGGTGCGTCCGTCTTTCCCGAAGAAGAAGACATATTCACCAACACCAACGGGAGTTGCCCAGTTGCTGTCTGCCAACCTCGTGGTGTATTTGGTTTCACCTGTGCTGGCATCGATGCAGTACAGAACGCCTGCTCGGTTCGTGTAGTAAGCATGCCCTTTGTAAATGATTGGCGACCCAAAGGAACTGGTTGCGTCGGTACTTTTCCAAATGATTTTGGGAGTGAATCCATCACCCGTTCGTAGAATTTTCATCAAAAGGTTGGATTCCTTTGCTCCCTCCGACGCTTCTCCATTCCGGCCTGGAGAGGCACCGACCAAGAATGAAGCTTGGCCAGCATCGATGGTTGATGGGACCGTGTTGCCGCCGACGTTGTCGTAGCTCCAAAGTAGTTTTCCATCAGCAGGGTCATAGCCATCGACTGAGCCGGAAGACGAAATCACGATCTGATCTTTGCCTTCGATGTTCACCATCATCGGTGAAGACCACGAAATTCTGCTGGCCCGATCAGTCTTCCATGTTGTCTTGCCCGTCTTCTTATCAAAGCCAGCGATATAAGAAGGGCCATCATTGTCGGCAACGATGAAGATCTGATTTTCAAGTTGAGCAATCGATCCGCCCAAGCCGAATCGGCCAACGAATTTCCCGTAATCCTTGATCAGGTCTCTTTCCCAACGCACCTCACCATTCGGAGTCAATGCAATGAGGTTCCCGCTTTCAAAAAATGCAAAGACGCCGGTGGCGTCTGCCGAAGGTGTCGGTGCCGCTCGACTGGTGTAAACATTGTTGGCAACGAGCAGGCTGCTGGGAAATGATTTCTTCCACAGCAACTCTCCCGTGACCAAGTTGTGGCAGGAAACAAGATTATCGTTTTTCATCGGTCCCTCGACCGCCGTCAGGTAGATGCGGTCACCGACGATGACCGGGCTGGATTGTCCATGTCCGGTGAGTTCGGATCGCCATTCAATCCCTTCGTCCGGGGCCCACTTGAGCGGTGGTGTGAAATTCTCCGAGACGGATCGGGATTTGCCACCAAGGAAGGCTGGCCAGTCGGCATTGACTGGTTGAAACGGTAGGGTCGCGATGGTCAGGACTGCCAGAACAGCAAAAGCAAAGGTGAATCTTGGCATGGTGAAAGTACCTGTATTGTGTTTGTTGTTTCGAACCCGTGCGGGATAGTGAACTGGACAGACATTGCCGAATTTGAGAATGCCGTGGTGCCTGCTAACTCACAAGACGAGATGTGTAGTTGGCAGCGAGCGTTCTATACGACAGAAGCAGTTTGGTCGACACCAGCATCCCAGGTCGACCCCGAACTGTACTGCAGTGTGAAGTTTGGGCGGTGTGCTGAGTGTGAGTGTGTGCGTTCTACGTGAAAATGTCTTGGACAATCTTGCCATGCACGTCGGTTAGTCGAAAATCCCGCCCTGCGTAGCGGTACGTCAGTCGCTCGTGGTCGTAGCCCAGCAGCCTTAGGATCGTTGCATGCAGATCGTGCACGTGCACGCGATTTTCGACTGCTTGAAAACCGAGTTCATCGGTGGACCCAATTGCTTGTCCACCCTTGACGCCTCCACCGGCCATCCAGCAGGTGAAACCGTAATGATTGTGGTCCCGGCCGTTCATTTTTCCTTGGTTGGATCCCTCCTTGGGCATCTCAACGACAGGAGTTCTGCCGAACTCACCTCCCCACAACACGAGTGTTGAATCAAGCAACCCAGTGCGTTTTAAGTCGCTTAGAAGAGCGCCAATCGCCTGGTCAACGCCCTCAGCAACACTGCGGTGTCTTGTTGCGAGGTCATCGTGGTTGTCCCAAGGCTGTCCAGCGCCTGTGTAAAGCTGGACAAAACGAACACCGCGTTCGACTAAACGCCGTGCGATCAATGCTTGTCTTGCAAATGCACCCTTGCCATAAAGTTTGCGTGTCGCGAGAGGCTCGTGCTGAATGTCAAAGGCAGTGGAGGCCTCGCTTTGCATTCGATATGCCAACTCAAAGGACTCCAGTCGTGAGTCCAGTCGTTTGTCATTGTCTCGTAGACTGGCGTGCTGGCGATTCAGTTCTTTGAGCAAGTCCAGTTGTTGTCGTTGATCTCGTTCGGAGACTCGATTGTTTCGGATGTGATCGATCAATTCTTCGACTCGTTGTCCGCTTGTGTCGATATAGGTGGCTTGATACTTGCCAGGCAAAAATGCGTTCTGCCAGTTCTGCGATTCCTTGATTGGATATCCGCCAGGGCACATGGTGACAAAGGATGGAAGATTTTCGTTGGCGCTGCCCAGACCGTAGGAAATCCATGAGCCCATGCTTGGTCGCACCAGACGCGACTCTCCTGTGTTCATCAGCATTAACGATGGTTCATGGTTCGGCACATCGGCATGCATGGATCGGATCACACAGATGTCATCCATGTGTTCTGCGGTACGTGAGAAAATTTCACTCACGGGCAGGCCACATTCACCGTACTGCTTGAACTTGTAGGGTGACTTCAGGACATTTCCAGTGGGTCGCTCGGTGCGAAGATTCTTGGTAGGTGCTGTTTGACCGTGATATTTTTCCAAGGCAACCTTGGGGTCGAAAGTGTCGACATGGCTCGGCCCCCCATTCATGAAAAGATGGATGACATGCTTGGCTTTGGCAGGGAAATGGAGAGGCACCGCGCCGATCGAAATGTTTTCTCGAGCCAGTAAGTCCGTCATTGCGACACTTCCGATACCTGCACCACAAGACTTAAGGAAGCTGCGACGCGTCGACGGACAGGGCTTTAACATCGTTCTTTCAACGCGTTCCGTGGAAGGAAATTGCATAGGCTTGGGATTTTACAGTGGAGTGGTCAGTCTGCAGGTTGTGTTCTCGTTGTTCCTTGGACTGATGAAGGATTTGTCTGTTGTTTCGTCCGATGAGCCTAGTCAATGAATGCGAATTCATTGCTAAGAATCAGGATTTGTGCGAGCTGTTCCAGTCGATCCAACGCCTGAATCTTCTCTGTTGCAAATGGGCCGCTGAAGTGCTTCATGGTATCTCGTTCGGCTTTCTGTCCCTGTGCTGGGACGATTTGCATCTTCGCAGTCCATTCAAACGAATCGAACGAGCTTGTTGGTCCCGAAGTTGCGATCAGATCAATCACTTCGCCGGCCTTCAGCTTAATGCTGTGGGGGCCGTGCTTCTGTTGTGAATTGAGTTGGGTTGACTCGTAAAGTCGTTGTCCATTCGCGTGGATTGAGAAAGTGACACCGTCACCCTGGTCACTGTTGTGGCGAATCCTTCCTTCCAAAGTCACGGTTTCATTTTGCGGAGCGATGTAGCGACGTACGACGCCAAGAGATGGATCGCTGGTCGTGTGTCCTCCATTCTTCCCAAGGTAGGCGTGACCAAATGGGGCGGTGGTTGGAAACTCGTCGGATGCCTGCCAGCGACCGTCGCGGTATTGTTCTAGTGCGGAGAAGTCTGATATCTGCCATTCTTGCTTTGATGACACTGTGGCGGTTCCATAGGACCATAACGATCTGGGATCGATGGTTGGTTTTGGAGCTTGAGGCGGTGTTTGAAGAAATGCAGTTGCCGTGGTGAGTTCCTGCTGTGTTGGATCCCGGCCGAGGATTTGATGGAAAATCGCCTCTGCCTGCGAACTCATTGCATTGGGTAATGTTTTCTGTTTTCGGATGGCACCAGCAGTTGCTCTCGCCATTGCCATCATTTCCGGACTGTTCATCAAGAACAGTGCTTGCTGTGGTACTGTTGTGAAGTACCGCCCAGGCGAATGCGTGTCCGGACTTGCAAAGTCAAATGTTCGGAACAACGCTGGAAGATTTTGGCGATCAATCATCGCATAGATCGTTCTTCGGTGCGTTGGTTTGCTGGCAGTGATATCCACAGGAGGCCCGCCTAGCGAACGGTCGAGGGTTCCTGAAACAGTCAGGATCGAATCTCGCAGTGATTCGAAATCTCGACGTTTTCGGTTTCCTCTTGCAAGCAGTTGATTCTCTGGATCGGTGGTCAATGATTTATCTTCAGCCGCAACACGTTGTTGGTAAATTTTTGAAAGAACGATCCTACGTACCAACTTCTTGATGCTCCAGTCTGTTGCAAAAGTGGCAGCCAAGTCATCTAGGATTGCCGGGATAGCTGGGGGCTTGGTTCGGAAGCCGAAGTCACTGGGGTTGGCGACGAGCGGTTTGCCGATCAGGTAGCTCCAAACGCGGTTGACCATGACCCTTGCGGTCAGTGGGTTGTCCGGTGTCGTGATCCGGTCCGCCAGTTCCTTGCGGCCACTGCCGTCAGTGAAGCGTGTTTCCTGATCAGAACGCAGTGCGGTAAGAAATCGCCGCGGAACAATCGGGCCACGGTTACCAATTTGTCCCCGGATCAAAACTGGGCTGTCAATCGGCTTGGGTTTGTCTACCAGCATCAGTGGACTGGCACCATCCTTGGGACGGTGGCTGCTGGCGATGATGCCGCCAAGGGCGTAGTAGTCCTCGGTTGGGATCGGGTCGAACTTGTGATCGTGGCATCTTGCGCACGCGACCGTCAGACCGAGTAAGCCGCGCGTGATGACGTCGATTCGGTCATCGATTGTGTCCAAAGGGTTCAGGAATTGACGTCCCAGAGTCAGGAAACCCATGGCTTCCAAGTTTCCGTGCTCGTTGTTTGGGTCGGTACGATCTGCAGACAGTTGGTGACGCAACATTTCGTCGTATGGCATGTCTTGTGCAAATGAACGAATGGTCCAGTCGCGATATCGCTCGCTACCTTTGTAGCGTCGCTCTTTGCCACCTAACGCGTAGCCCACGGTGTCGGCATACCTCGCAACATCAAGCCAATGTCGACCAAACCGTTCACCAAAGGCAGGCGAAGCAAGCAAGCGGTCAACGAGGCGATGGTAGGCATCTGGTCGCTTGGAATTGGTAAAGCGTTGAATTGTCTTGCGACTTGGTGGCAGACCCGTGAGGTCATAGTAAAGACGCCGTATCAGCGTTTCCTGGCCGGCACGTGAGCTGACTTCGATGTTCGCTTTCTTTGCAGCAGTGGCAGAGAGTACATCGATTGTGTCTTCAACATCAGAATGCAAGACCTTGTCTACACTTTGACGCATTGGAACATTGAAAGCCCAGTGTGTATTGGGATCACGATCTATCGGCGATGTTGTGTCGCTGCCATGCTTGTGATCTGGATTTTTCAGCTCTTGTGTTCTTGGGTCGGTAGCACCTGACTCAATCCATGCTTGTATTAACTCAATCTGTGCCTCAGATAATTTTCCACTGGGTGGCATCTGAAGATTGCGATCCCTGTAGTTGATGACTCGCATCAATAAGCTTTGGTTTGGTTTGCCGGCGACGAGTACCGCGCCTCTGCTGCCTCCTTTCTGCATGGCTGAAGCAGAATCCAGAAAAAGATCGCCGTCTGACTCTCCGCTTTCATGGGAATGGCATTCGTAGCATTTTTCGATCAACAGTGGACGTATGTGCTGCTCAAAAAACTCAACCTTGCTGGCGTTGGTTGCTGCGAGATTCGTTGTTGTGGACGGGGGTTGCCCCGATAGGTTTTCGGGGGCACAGACAGTAAACGCCGTGATTAGCAAGGCGAGAGCGTTAAGTTTGCGATAGGTAGCCACAGGATGACGGCAAGCGGTGCGGGGCTGTTGGTTACAGGCGGCGCGTGGGGGGGCGTCGTGCAAACCTGCGTGGGGTGGGATCGCATACGAATTTGCTGCGACGTGCTCTCATTGTACCTGTCAGGGTAAGATCAGCCAAACACCATTCCTTATGGACTGCAAGTAGCCTGCGATATTGTGTGTCATGTTCGCTGTTTATGGTGTCATTCGACAGGGAATGCTGCGTATTGTTGCCGTAAAACTTCACCGGTTAAACTGCGTTTCGTTTCTGCTACCTGCTTTGGTGTGCCCTTGGCGACAATCATTCCGCCGTTCTCAGCTGCTTCAGGGCCAAGGTCGATGAGATAGTCAGCTGCCTGCATCAAAAGCGAGTTATGTTCGACGATGACCAATCCATGTCCGTCTGCTAGCAGCGCATCGAAACAGTCCACGAGACGCACGATGTCTGCAAAATGTAGCCCCGTTGTGGGTTCGTCAAGAATGAACAGCGTTCGTTTGCGAGCCGTTGATGCAAGGAAGGCGGCAAGTTTCAGGCGTTGTCCTTCTCCACTGGAAAGAGTGGTAGCGGGTTGTCCAAGCTTGATGTATTCGAGCCCCACGTCGAGCATTCTTTTCAGGCGCTGTTGGACTTTTTCGTGGCCACGGAAAAAAGCTGAAGCTTCGCGAACACTCATCTGCAACACGTCCGCGATTGATCGGTCGCGGTAGCGAGCACTGAGGATTTCTTCTCGATATCGACTTCCCCGACAGGCGGGACACTGCATGGAGACGTCTGCAAGAAATTGCATGTCGATTTGGATAGCACCTGCACCCTCGCACTGCGGACATTGACCTTTCACGCTGTTGTAACTGAAGTGCCCAGGACCAAAATTGCGTGTGCGGGCGTCAATTGTGTCAGCAAACACTTTTCGGATTGGGTCAAAGGCCTTGACATAAGTCACGGGAGCGCTGCGTGGGCTTCGGCTAATGGGAGATTGGTCGATCAGCATGCAGTCTTCGATTTGGCTCAGTCCTTTGATCGATCTATAAGGAAGCGATTTTGCTGCTTCTCCATGTTTGGTTTGCCGAATGGCGCCATAAAGTGTGTCCTGCACCAATGAGCTTTTTCCGCTTCCTGAGATTCCGGTCACAAGGCACAGAAGTCCAAGCGGAAAGTCAACATCGACATTCTTCAAATTATGGCCGCATGCTCCTTGGAGCGTTATGAAACCGCGTGGTTGACGAGGTTCACGATCTCGAAGGGACCAACCGCGTTCGCCCGTCAGAAATTGACCTGTCAAACTCTCTTTATTGGCGAGCATTTCTGCCTGGGTGCCTTCAAACATAATGTTGCCACCAGCAGTGCCGGCAGCAGGCCCCACTTCAATGATGTGATCTGCGATCCTAATCATGGTTTCATCGTGCTCGACAACGATCACTGTATTTCCCCGGTCGCGTAAGCCTATGATTGCCTGCGAAAGACGCTCTACGTCGGAACCGTGTAATCCGGCAGTGGGTTCATCAAGCACGTACAGCATGTTCACAAGGCTGCTTCCAAGCGCGGATGTCAGCGCAACACGCTGCGTTTCGCCACCCGAGAGAGTCCGGAGCGTACGATCGAGCTGTAGGTAACCAAGCCCAACCTCCTGCAAATAACGAATGCGGTCGGTTAGTTGGCGAATCGGCTCATCAGCAATCTTGGATTCACGCGTTTCCAATTCCAGTCGTTGAAAAAAGGTGCCTGCTTCATCAGCTTGCATCGTCAGCACATCGGCAATGTTGCGGTCTTCAAGCCGATACGCCAACGCTTCGGGTTTGAATCGTTTTCCCTTGCAGTCCTCGCACGGCCGGTAGCTCTTGTAACGTGAGGCAAAAATACGGACATGCATTTTGTATTTTTTGCGTTCCAGCCACGCAAAGAACCCGTCTAAGCCCCCGAACTCACGTTCTGGGACTCCATGTCGAATTAATTTCAGGTGCTTTTTCTTGAGCTTCTTGAAGGGAATGTCAGTTGGTATTTCATAGTCATTAGCGAGTTCCAGAAGTTCATCTAACTCATGTTGATAGGCGGGACTGTTCCACGGAACGATCGCTCCCTCAGCTAGCGACAGTGACTTGTCAGGGACCACCAGTTCCATGTCGAAATCAACGATGTCTCCAAAACCTTCGCAGGTAGGGCAGGCTCCAAGCGGGTTGTTGAAATTAAACAGTCTTGGCACTGGTTCCGGGTAATCAATGTCACATGCATCGCAGCGGCGAGATTCGCTGACGACACGTTTGACCCAGCCCTTGCCGTCGATCTCGATCGGTTTTCCCGGCATCTTGGATTCTACTGAAGCGAGAAGAACCGCACGTCCGTTGCCCTCGCCCATGGCCGTCTCAAGTGACTCTGTGAGACGCGAAAGTTCAGTATCGCTTGTGACGCGGTCAACGATGACAATGAATTCATTACCTTTTCGCCCAACTTTTTTCGCAAGCCTGGAACGATCACTCTCAGACAAATGAAACGTCTCACCACCAGCAACGAGTCGCAGGTAACCTTCCTGTTGTAGCCCTAGAAGGATTTCGCTGGCGTCTTTTCGGCTGGGCATCCAGACAGGAAAGCCGATCATAGTGCGACTGCTATTGGGAAGTTTCTGCAGTGTTTCGGCGATCGTTGCAGGGTCGTCTCGGCGGACGGGCTCACCACACCCGCAACAGAACAGGTTTGCGGCTTTTGCAAACAGGAGACGTAGATGATCAGCAATCTCAGTAGCGGTACCGACCGTGCTGCGATTTGTTCGGGAACCTCCAGCCCGCGTGACGGCGATTGCTGGCGGGATCCCTGTGATGGCATCACAATCAGGCTTGTCCAGTCGCTGAAGAAATTGTCGCGTGTAGGCGGAGAAACTCTCGATGTAGCAACGCTGTCCCTCGGCGTAGAGCGTGTCGAGTGCCAATGAGGTCTTGCCGCTGCCGGACAGACCACAAATGGCAATCAGCTTTCCACGCGGGATATCAATATCCACGTCCCGCAGGTTGTGTACGCGGCATCCTCGAATCGAAATGAAGTCTTTATTCAACGAATTGGCCGGGGCTGTTGTTGAAGAGAATCGTCTCAAGTTACCTGCACGGGGACAAAAGTTGCAATCGGACGTGTCTTGCACAGCTTTTTAGCATCAGGTCAATCTCTTCATTGGCACTTCGGAGCCCGACTGGTTTTCTGGACAAGTGCTATTTCTGAATCCAGACTCGTTGCCTCCGAGACGAACAAAGGCGAACATGGAGGGGCGGCGGCATACGAAGTGAACTGCCGGCTTTTTTTACGCTCCCGAATAATCTCGGAAGGGTCGATGGTGTCATCAAATGCGCAACGGATAGAGGCTCTAAGGGATGAGATTCGGCGGCTCGATCGGCTGTATTATGTGGAGGCAACCCCCGCGGTATCTGATCTTGAATATGATCGGCTGCTTGAGGAGCTGCGGGATCTTGAGCAGCAATATCCGGAACTTCAAACCTCCGATTCGCCCACTCAGCGAATCGGCGATGCGCCGGTGGAGCATTTGGTTCAAGTTCCACATCGAGTGCCCATGCTGTCGATTGACAACACCTACAGCCGGGAAGATCTGAAAGCGTACTTTGACAGGACTGAGAAGTTGCTTGATGGTGAACCCATCGAGTGGGTGATGGAGTTCAAAATCGATGGTGTTGCGGCATCTGTGCGTTATGAGCAGGGACGCATGGTGCTTGCGTTAACACGTGGCAGCGGCGAGGTGGGGGATGATATTACCCACAATATTCGGACGGTTCGGGACCTTCCCCTACAAATGGTTGGTGAAAAGGAACCCGCTGTGCTTGAGGTTCGTGGCGAGGTTTACATGACCAACGCTGATCTCGCTGATCTGAATCTGCGGCAGATTCAAGTGGGGGCTGAACCATTTAAGAACACCAGGAATGTGACAGCGGGCACAATTCGTTTGCTCGATCCATCCATTGCTGCTGAACGCAGTTTACGTTTCTTTTGCCACGGCGTTGGTGAAACGGTTGGTCTGAAGGCAACGAACCACATGGAGTTTCTGGCGGAGGTTGGTGCGATGGGGATTCCGCCAACACCTTCCGTGCAGTTGTTGCCGAACGCAGATGCCGTGATGAAAGCGGTTGCCTTACTGGAGGAAGGGATGCCAGACCTTCCTTTTGAGGTTGATGGCATCGTTTTCAAAGTCAATGACTTCCAACAGCGTGAACGTCTTGGGATGAGGAGCAAGAGCCCGCGGTGGTTGATCGCTTACAAGTTTGAAAAGTATGAAGCGGTAACAAGACTCGAGACGATCACTGTTCAAGTCGGAAAGACAGGAACCATCACTCCTGTGGCAAATCTCGTGCCCGTTGAAATCGCGGATACCACTGTGTCGAGAGCCTCATTGCACAACGCCGATGAAATTGAACGTCTTGATGTTCGTGAAGGCGATGTCGTGGTTGTAGAAAAAGCAGGGAAAATTATTCCGAAAGTGGTGCGGGTGGAAAAACATGAACGCCGCAGCGATTTGCCCCGTTGGGACTTCCCCACAGAATGTCCCGAGTGTCAAACCGGATTGGAGCGTGACTCGGGCGGAGTTTATATCCGCTGTCCCAATCCTGCCTGCCCTGCTCAATTGAAGCAACGCTTGATTTACTTTGGTAGTCGACCCGGAATGGACATTGATGGACTGGGGGATGAGTTGGTTGATGTCCTGTTGGCCGAAAGGCTGGTCACCAACTACGCCGATCTGTATCGGCTCAGCGTCGAAAATATTGCCAATGTCAATTGGTTGCGAAAACGTAAGGGAAAAGACGGAGCACTGATTGACGTTCAGGTTGGTCAGGCAAACGCAGTCAAACTAATCGAAGGAGTTGACCAAAGTAGAACACGCGGATTGGCGAGAGTACTGGCATCGATCTCAATTCGGCATGTTGGACCCCGTGTTTCCAAGTTGATTACTCAGGAGTATCCAAGTATCGATGCACTCATGAATGCCAGCGTTGAGGATCTCGCAGCGATCCATGAGATCGGAGACGCGATCGCTGAAAGCGTTCATCACTTCTGTCACAGCGAGCACGGAAAACGAACTTTCGGCGAATTCCAAGCTGTCGGGGTCGACCTCACAGAGGAAGTCGAGGCAGTCGATGAAGGCTTACCACTGGCCGGTAAGTCAGTTGTCGTGACGGGGACGCTAAAGAAGTTCAACCGGGATGGCATCAAGTCGCTGATTGAAACGCTGGGCGGACGGGCGTCTTCCAGTGTCAGCAAGAAAACGGATTTTCTGATTGCCGGCGAAAAGGCAGGCAGTAAGTTGGCAAAGGCAAAGAATCTTGATGTCGAGATCCTGACTGAGGATGAGTTTCATCAGAAGTATGCCTCCGAAGATGACCGTCAGGCATGATCGACTGCGTGCGTCTGGCTCAATGCAATTTTCCAGTCCATCAAATATGCCGTTCAATGCAAGCGGGCGACCGGGTCATGCTTTCACTTGGACTCGGTTGACCATCTGCATGCCGCCGGCGACGCGACGAATTGTTTCCTGTGCCAATTGTTTGTGGTAATAGCTACCCACTCTCCCTGTCAGTTCGAGATGGTTGGCACTGCTGTCAACTCGTAGGAAACGCAATTCGCGTACGGAACTGTTTGAGAGAATCTCTTTGGCCGCTTTGGCGATGGCGTTTCGGCTGTCAAGTTGCATGATTGCTTCTCGTGGCAAGGTATGCAGCTGGAGTGAAGTAATGGGTTTCAATCTTTAAATTTCCTGTGTCATGCAAATGCTAATGCAAAAATCAGATTGATCTGCTGCGGTATTGATTAACTCTTCCACACGCATCATCAATTGCCTTCCTAAAGATGAAATAAACGGGGGTTGGTGGGGGCCGGACTGGCGGTTGCCACGATGCATCCGGTTGCAAGATTGACCTTGGGGTACTGATAGCGAGCAGAGGTTGAGGGTTTGACCTGCTTGGGGTGCAGAAGTTCAGGAACGAAAATAGCGACTTTGTGGATTGCAACGAATATCGTGCAGCTGTTGTGTGAAGCTTTATGAATCCAAAGTGGGGGGCGGGCGATTGTTTGACTGTCGCCATCGGCAACCTCTATGCCTGCTAGGAGGGGGGGCCTCCGTTCGCCCGGGCAATCGTGGCAGTCACGATGCTCGAACCGCCATCATTGAATCCCTCGGATACAGGAGCACATCGCATCATGTGGTTTGACGTGGCCATCACGCTCAGCTGCGCCGGTTGCGGACTTGTCTGCGGGTGGATCATGTGTGCAGTGACAGGTTTTGACACTGATCATTATCACGAAACGATTGAAAAACGTGGGACGCAGGCTGAAGGAGAAGAAATTTCTGCTGAGCAACTAAGTCAAGTTGCCAACAGGTTGCGTGAATTCGCTACGACGATGGTGGAGAATGTCGACGCACATCAGAATCGTGTGCTGGCGGTAAGTGAAGAACTGCAGGAAGCTTCTGATGCCTCTTCCGAGGTTGTGTTTGCCGCTGTTAGCCAAGTGATTCAGTCCAATGAGTCCATGTAAAATCAATTGCAGAGTGCAAAGGATCGCATTCAGCAGCAAACAATTCAGATTGAGTCAGCAGAGCGAAGAGCTGAGACTGATGTCCTGACGCAAGTGCCAAATCGACGCGTGTTTGACACTCACCTGAAACGCCGTCACGCAGAGGGTCTCGGGGCAGTTGGGACACTTGCCCTGTTGGATGTTGATTTATTCAAGCAATTTAATGATGGTTACGGTCATCGTGCTGGTGACGAAGTGCTTCGGGTTGTTGCGAATGTTCTGCACTCTCACTTACAGCCCTACGGGCTGGTAGCAAGATTTGGTGGAGAGGAATTTGTAATCATTCTGGATGAGTGCCCGATCAGCGAAGCAGCGTCGAAAATAGAACAGGCTCGTGCAGCAATCGGTTAATTGGTCATTGAATTTGAAGGGCAACCGCTGAGAGTCGCGGCGTCTGCCGGTGTTGCAACATTGATTGAGGATGAGACTGTGGAAAGCTGGCTGCAACGCACGGACGATGCGTTGTATTATTCCAAGGGGCAAGGCCGGAATTGTGCTCACCGCATGCAGGGTAAAAAGCCAACGTTAATTGAGTTGCGTCCTGAAGAAGTTGCTGTCACGAACGCTGAGATGTTATCACTGGGTGATTCCGAGTCAGATGAAGCGGGAGCAGAAAATGCAATTCTCAGAATAATCGAAGGCAATGGGGTTTTCGCGTCGCTGGCAAATCGAACATCGCTGGAAAAATCATTCAACGATATCCGTAGTCGCACACAAGAGTCCGTCTCTGTTCATCTGATGGTGGTGATGTGTGCACTGGGGCTGGGCAATTCCTCGATTCGTTCGATCCTGCAGGTTGTTCGAATGCCGTTAAAATCAGTAGACAGGATCGGAGCGATTGATGATTCGACCTTGCTGGTTTGCATGCCGAGTGCGGATGCGGAATTGGCTCGTCAACGGGGCGGGCAAATTTGTCACTCGATCATGTCTCTCGGTATCAAAACTTTGGATGATCAGGTGGATCCGGTTCGTGTTGGACTGGCAGAAGCCACGCCGGGAGAAGGTTTTAATCGGATCGTTTCACGAGCATTGCAAGAGGCGGTGACCCAGGGCGACGGTACGGAATCCACTGAAACCCTTGACGGATGACATTTTGTCTGCAGACGAAGTGATTCGAACAATCAAGTGCGGGATGCTAACGCTTTACTGTGAAACTTGCAGTTGTGAAAAAACTTGATTTCAGTTGTAAATCCATCTTGACCTTCGGAAATGCAACCTTCTATCCTCACCAACATGTTGAGTGATTGGTAACAAACACTTCGCATTTGGTTTTCGACTTCAAGACGGTCCTGCACTGGCAATTGATTCGTTAGTTGCTGCGGACAGACTGTTCTTTGTTCACACGGATGTGGGCATGTAGCAGTTGTGTTGAATTTGGAAAGCGTTCGATGAGTGATGGCAAGGATGCCGGATTCTATATCGAACTCCAATCCACCGGCTCCCGGGATTTTAAGCGCGTCGTCCTCCGCCCCCCTAGGACAACGTACTTTCCGGGAGCTTT
>JBPCVE010000355.1:0-3773 GCA_051010795.1 Rubripirellula sp. | reverse complement strand
CAACACGGTGCTCATCAGTGATGCATCGCCGTTGCAGTTCAAGAGATTCAGCGTCTTGAAGCCATGAAGTCGTTGCCCGGAATCCAGGTAGTCCATTGAAATATTGAGGGATCGCTTGAGACCTTCGGGGATGCTGAAAAAGGACGATGCACCACGAAAGCTGACGCCGACTTCCTTGTATCGCTGACCGTCCACGATCAACTTTGCTGGAACTTCCACATCTGTGGGTTTAAAAGCTGCTAGCTCCTTCTCCCAGTCATCATTTTCGAATGTAAGAAACAGGGTACGCAAGACGAAAGGGTCATACAGCGGTTGGTCGGTATACTGAGTCACCTCATGGGGCTCAACCTTCGGTCCGGGTTTGCCCTCGGCCATCATTCTGCCGCGCCCACCTGGTCCGCCGCGTCCGCCTGGGCCACCGCGTCCACCTGGGCCACCGCGTCCGCCAGCGGCGTTGTTCGCATCAAGCGACTTCCTCGCTTTCGCCCGCTCTTGTGTATTCAACCGACCATCACCATCGGCGTCAAACTTTTCAATCAGAAGCTGATCTTTTGCATTGGGTCCGCCTGGTCCGCCTGGTCCGCCCCCTCGATTGCGGCCACCAAAGCCGCCGCGACCACCAACTCCGCCGCGGCCACCGAAACCGCCTCGGCCGCCGAAACCACCACGATCGCCACCCTGCGGCGGCCCCAATTCACCTCCACCCGGTGCTTGTCCGGGAGGCTGAGCTACTGATGTCATGCTCATGCCCAATGTTGTCAGTACTGCGAACAACAGAAGAACCGTAAATCGCTTGCCGTGCATCAGTAAAACCCTGCGTGATGTTGTCAATCGTCGTAACTCAAGCTCGCTTCTCAGTTTTAACGGGAGAGGCAAGCAGGAATCCACCAAGAAGATCAGATTTTCGAGCATGGAGTAAGCCGGTGGAGAAATTGATCACGGAAAACCATCCACCGTCCCGAAATGGGGACAAATGCGTTAAAATTGCGGCTCCGGCTTCGCAGGCCGATACACACAGCGACTCAATCTCGTTTCACTCCGTGTAACTTGAGAATCCTTAAGGCTATTCCCGTTCCGTCCTGTATCTTATTCCCAAAAATTTCCAAAAAGTATTTCCTTCATGAAATTGCACTTACGCTACTGCTCGGCCTGAAATTACGAACCCCAAGCCGTCAGTTTGACGACCAAAATACTTACAGAATTCAAGCAGAAGATTTCATCCCTTGATCTGGAACCGTCCAGCGGCGGATGCTTTGAGCTCACCATTGATGGTGAATTGAAATACTCGAAACTTGCCACGGGTGAGTTCCCGGACGAATCCATCCTGATGGAGGAGATCCGTCAACGTTTGGGCTAATTGACATCTGAGGAGGCGGGGTGGGCTTCCCTAGCCGGCACGTTCAGCCGCCGGCACATTGACTGTCAGAGCGCGTGTTTGCGGTCTATAATAGGATTCCTACCTGCACGCTTGCCCGCCAACAATGATCGTTTTTAATGCCCGGAAGCTCATCCCCCAGACCGCAGTCAAAAACGCTGTCCGAACGTGGCCCTGCCCCCCACGGTCGCCGCAACCTACTAAAGGGCGCGGGCCTGACATTCGCGCTTCCCTGCCTGGAGTCTTCTCAGACTTCAGCAGCAGACGAGACAAGGCCGACCGATCCGCCTGCGGCAGCAAAACGCCTGGTCTGCATAGGGTCTTTCCTTGGACTGCACCGCCCCGCCTTTTATCCCCAGCAAACGGGTAAGGATTATGCTCCGTCACCCCTGCTGACAAACCTCGCATCCAACCGTGACAACTTCACTGTCTTCTCGGGCTTTGACCACGAAGCTGCGAACGGGCACAAGAACTGGGACAATTATCTTTGTGGCAAGACGATCGGTGATGTCAGCCTGGATCAAGTTGCCGCCAAGAAGATCGGTGCAAACACGCGTTTTGATTCGATTCAGCTCTGTGCAGGTGACATTCCTCCACAGCGAATGATCTTCAGCGATGCTGGTGTCCCACTTCCGATGGTCAATCGCCCCAGTGTGCTTTACCACAAACTCTTCGCGAGTGCGGGTAGCCGAGCACGAAGTGAATACTTGCTACGAACTGGAAGAAGTGCCTTGGATCTCGTCACTGAGGATGCCAAGCGTCTGCAAAAACGAGTCAGTCACGCTGATCGCCAGAAACTCTCTGAGTACTTCACCTCTTTGCGAGACCTAGAGGATCGCATGTCGAGGCAACTTAATCACTTGGCAACAAGTGACGTGCAAGTGGACTACGAATTGCCAACCTATGATCCAATTGCTCCGACTCTGATGTTAGAGTGCGAGCAGATCATGTTTGACCTGATGGCACTCGCTTTGCAGACGGACTCGACGCGTGTAGCAACCCTGTTCATCGCGGGATTGGGGCAAGTATTCACGCTTGACGGCAAGACGATGCGTGCTGGCTACCACGCTTTATCCCATCACGGGAATGACCCTGACCTGATCCGTGATTTGATCCGGGTTGAAACGGAACACATGCGGTGCCTCAATCGTTTTCTGAATCAACTCAAGGAAAAAACGGACGCTGAAGGCCGTCCACTACTCGACACCACAATTGTGATGTTTGGAACTGGCATGGGAGACGCAAGCCGACACTCCAACCGTGATTTGCCAACGTTGGTTGCTGGTGGTGGATTCCAACACGGAAAGCACATCAACAACACTGGTAAATCTCATCTGCTTGGAGATGTCTTCATCAGCCTTCTGCGGCAACTGGGTATTGAAACCGATTCCTTCTCCAACGCCACGCGCGGAATGGATCAGTGGGCCTGAACCCTTGTTTAATCACTCAACCTCGCTGCTCTTGCCGCGTTTCTCGGCAAACGAGCTAATCACACTTGTATTGATGGCTGCAAGTATCTTTGCCACCTCGGCTCATGCTCAGGTGCCCAGAACATCCTCGGCGTCAACGTTCATCAAGCCGCCTCAGCAACAATTCCTCACTCAATTCTGTACCAATTGCCACGAACAGGGCAACGCCGAGAACGATGTTGTTCTGTCGGACAACTCGATTGATTGGACGAGGCCTGAATCGCGAGAGAAATGGGAATTGGTCCATAGCCTGATCGAGAAACAGATCATGCCACCAGCGGATTCAGAACAACCCGGTGAGAAAGAGCGTGCAAAGATTCTCTCGTGGCTTGACATGCAACTTGTGCAAAACAGCCCAATCGGCGGCACCCCACTTCGACGCCTATCATCTCGAGAATACCGCAACACAATCGCTGCCATCTTCGATCTGCCAAACTTTCAATTACCTGACAATTTCCCGCCTGACAGTTCAGCACACGGATTTGATAACCAAGGCGGAAATTTAATGATTGCGGGTTCGCATCTGGAAGCGATTGCAGATACCGCAACTTCGATCGCGGACTCCTTCTTTCTTACACCACCACCCGCACCTGACTCACGAGAAGTCATCGCGTTACCCGCTGACCTGACCATCAGCTACTCCTCAGCATGCCTGATTGATGGAACGATGCGACTGGCCTCATCGGGACCAAACCTGCGGCGAAACGCCACGTGGCCCTCACGATTCATCGCTCCCGCGACAGGAAAATACCTGATCGAAATCACAGCTGCCGGCTCACCCAATGCTTCGCTTCCCGCAGAACTTGAAGTCAGCGCAATGACGAGCGTGACATCTAATTCGCGAGTACTCGACAAGTTGAAATTCAACGAGACAGAGCCTTGCACGGACAAAGTGGAAGTCCGGCTGGAAAAAGGTGAAACCGTAACGC
>JBPCVE010000354.1:0-2900 GCA_051010795.1 Rubripirellula sp. | reverse complement strand
GCGGTAGACCGTTGAGTCGAGGTTGAGCAGCAGGTAAATCGAATAAAAGTTGATAAGCGGCGGGAACAGCAGGATCCCCACTACGGCAGACCGGGCACAGCGTGATACCGATTCTGTTTGCGTTTCGTGGTCTTGGCCAGTTGGGGCTGGTGCTGACGGAGTTGTCAGACGCGTTTGGTCGGCGAGCAAGGCCTGTTCATGCGTGCTTCTTGGATCCGGACCCAGATCAGTTCGGTGTAGTCGTTCAGGGAGTTCAGGTCGAGTTTTTTCTCCTCGTTTGCTTTCGCTAGGCACTGGTTGTCCTTGGTCGTTGATCGTTGCTTTGTCGTGCATTTTGTTGCAGGACCAACAAACATCAAAGGTGGGCTCGTTTTGTTCATGGCACCGGCAGCAGACCCACGATTCCGTTTGTGTCGCACGCAGTTGGTCCTGTTTGAGCAGGATGTCAGCGCGTTCCAAATCAGAGTGTTCAACCTCAACGCGTACAGGTCGAGACGTAGCAGCGCCTCCAAGACTCAGTGCGAAGTTGGGGTCCGTTCCTGTAATCAGCACAGGAATTTTTTCGGCAGCAAGTCGAATGCGAATGGTCTGCGCTTCGAATTGGTCCGCGCACTCTCGCAAGACTGCAAACTTGTCACGCACGTAAGCACCATTTGAATCTTGTTGAAATAAATGATCTGCCAGGTGTGCCACCATTGATTTCATAAGTGATGAACGACCTGCTCTTCTATGTTAATTACCTGCACTTATGATAATTACTTTCACAGCGTAAGAAACATCGGCTTCCTTTCAACCACTTCGCAGGGTTTTCGGAAAAGCGAATCACGTCACAGCTTCTTTTCTTTCAGAATCACCTTGATTTCTGCAAGGCTTCCGGCAATACGGAACATCACGATGGAAACTTCACACGCAACGCGTAACAACAATGTGCTGCAGAAAATGACAAGTGCGTAAAAGAAATAACGTGCAGCAGGAAAGCTAAGGAGAGGTTTTCCTCCCAGTGGTTCGAACTGCCAGTTTTTGACGCCTTGCTCTGCTGCCACTTCGGTATCCAGTTCAGGGCTAAACAAGTTGTCATAGCCGAGACGCACTGCCGTCACGATCGCGGCAGTAATACCAATGAACCACAAAAGTTTGACGATCCAAGGTGTGATGAAAAATCTGAATTTGAAATCAAAGAAGGCAAAGAATGCATCAGGAAGTGTTCGCGGGACAAGCAGGTTGTCTTCCTGCCAGTTTCTGATGGAAAGGTCCCGCTGTTCGGAAACGCCGTCTGCTGATTTTTGGTTCTCAGTGACCTCAGGTTCTGCTGTTGGCTCTGGCAGCTTCGTGGTGGGTGTGTTTGGTGGGTTGGCACTGCTGGAGCGCGTACGTCGGAAGATGCTTTTAGGGGGTGGGGAAGAGTTTTGTGCGGCTGCGTCTTGATTTTTGGCTTGGTGAGCGGGTGTCGTTTCGCTGACTGGGTTGTTTGAGGCGGCTGATGAAGTCGTATTGTGAGATGTTGGCGTTTGGCGTGTTTTGGAAGTTGGAACCGTTTGAGAGAGTGCCTGTGCGATGTTCGCTACACGTGTTGCAATGACCCACTGGTTGCGTGTGTGCTTCGAGTGGCGGAGCATCGTGTCGGTTGCGATGTTGCCAGTTCGAGCTGCTGTGATCAGGTCTTCGAGCTCAAAGGGCCCGTGCTCAATGTTGTCCCGGTGTTTCAGAGACCATCCGGATTCTTGTTCACTCATGGTGTGTTTTTACCTGCTGGCTGACGTTGTGCTTCAGCTCTGCAGTAGACAGTTGAGCAGTCTTTTACGTCATTGCTCGCGCAAAATCGCATCTCAACTCGGGGTCCCCACGACGAGAGCCTGGTGTGCCTGTTCGGCTTGATGGGATTTGGGTTAGGTCACTAAAGCATGAAGGCGTGCACCACTTGTTACCGTTTCGCATTCGGTGATCCATTTTTTCAGGCGTCTTGTGCTGGGGATTCTGCGTCCACGCAATTGCTGCCTTCCTTGGGTGCTTTCTGCGAAACGCTCTAAGTCGCGATGCAATCGCGCCGGTGATTCCATCGCCAAGCCACGCACACTTCGGCGGTGAATGCTAATCAATAGTAAGGCGTCTCGCGGCATCATTCCGGGGACCGAGGCTGAAAAGCGAATTGCCCGGCGATACTGTTTGAGTACTTTTAACGCTTTTTTTGGAGCGCCAAATTGGGCAGCGAGGCTTGGTAAGTCTGCCGTTGCCAGATCACCTGTGGTTGAAATTCCCATGCTGTTCAGGCGTAGGCAACGTTGAGGGCTGCACAGTTTCGCGTGCGGCAGTTGCATGGACAGGAGTCGCTCGCGATGGTGGGGCAACGGTCGAGCATTCGGGAGAACGGCCGGACTCAATGACGATCGCGAACTGTTCTCAGGGGAAGTTTCAACCGTTGCATAGAGAACCACATTGTCTGGTTCCTGATCAATGACGGTTGGTTCTTGGCGTCCGAACGAAAAAAATTTGAGCAGTTGACGCAGCATGGAGATCACCTGTGGAGTGGAAGGTAGATAAGACACTCAACGTCTTGATCTTTAACCAATTTTTCCAAATCAAAGCGAGATCGCTTTTTTGTGGCGAAGGTTGCCTTCATGATTTCTATTCAGTGACGGTCCCAAGTCGATGAGGCTGGTATCAATCGGAAATAATTGCATCAACCAGCGTTAGTGATCGAAGCTTTTTCTTGAAGCAGGGTCACCGGATGCAGAGTCTCCCCACCATGAACCGGTTCGGTTCCAAATCTCCTCTGGCACATCATCCGGAGCTTGTAGTAGGTCATTTTCTCTCCAGTCTTCGCCTGTGATGGACGCTAAAGCATCCTCCACTTCTCCTAAGCGTTCCACCGATTCACTGGCATCGGAATCATCTTCAAACCA
>JBPCVE010000353.1:0-28758 GCA_051010795.1 Rubripirellula sp. | reverse complement strand
AAAAAGCACAGCATCAACATCGGCCGGATCACAGCAGTTGTGGTGTTGAAAAATTGGGACAAGTCAACGCTCGTAAATGGGCAAGAAGCGATAATTACCAGCAAGGGAAAGCAAGCACAGACTTGTTGAAACGTGGGGGCCATGAGTTCCAGTGAAACTACCATCTTCAGCTTGGGATTTTTTGAGGCGTCTCACCAGGGCTTTATTCCATGTGGTCCAGGCACCGATATCGGCCTGAAAGAAAGCTTGAGCCTGGTAGTAACTTTGATATTCGATTCCACCGTGACCGGGACTTCCTCCCTGAACTTTGTCCTTAAGGTAGCCCAGAGTTGTTTTGAATTGTGGGATGTCTTTCCTCCGAGCGATTGAGAAGACAAGATTTGCAATCGAAATCCGGGCAAGGGATTCATTGAATCCGCCGACACCGCCTGAATACGCAACTTGGCCAGAGGGGGCGGTCATCTTAATGAAATACGAAATGGCTCGATCAATGGCCTCGTCGGGAACTTCCACCCCGGCATTGCGTGCGGCGAGTAAACCCATCAGGACAGCACCGGCGACCGAAGTGTCAGCATCGCTTCCGCTTGGGTTGTAACGCCATGCTCCGTAAGTGTTGGTCTTTTGAGAGGTGATGGACGATCTGACTGCGAGTTCCAATGATTGTCCAATGGTTCGATTGGCTGCATTGGGAATACCGTCCCAAAGACGACGGTCGTCGACGGCGCCGTACGCTTCAGCCAAACCTAGACAAGCAAAACCGTGGTGGTACATCGAACCGCCGCAGTAACCTGTCGTCTTGTCCTGTTTTGAGATGATGTAGCGAATCGCCCTTCGGATGTTCCCGGAATACATCCCGAAATTGGGGTCTTCCCCCGAAGCCATAAAACACATCACTGCCATGCCGGCCACACCCGTTCCTTGCTGCTGTGACTGCCAGCCTCCATCACTTGCCTGAGTTCGACTCAGGAATGAGAGCCCCCGGTCATACATGTCTCGCACATCGCGAGGAACGGGATCTCCACTGCGGATCTCCAGCCCTTGTCCCTTCAGCTGGGGACAGGGTGCGATCGATAACAGGCTAATGATGACGATGTAGGGAAGTAGCTTCTGCATTATCTTTTCCGCATTTCTGCGATAGCCATGAACTGTTTGACGACGGGCCATTCTTCCTCGCTGAAAAGAGGCTGTAGTTTGCTTTCAACCTCCTTGAATTTCGGCAACGTCGCGAACAGCATGGGTTCGTTGTAATCATGAGGATCCATCGGCTCCGTGTTCTCCAAGATCGTCTTGATCAATGCCTCACGTTGTTCAATGGTAAGGGGAAGCCGAGAATCCAATGAAGCCACGGTGGCTCGAATTAAATTCCGATAGAGTTTCTGCTTGCGTTTGAAAGTGAATGCCTCGGTTATTTCGAAATCAGAGGGTGTCAAAATCGTCAGCTTAGCCTTGTGGTACAGCGACCCTTCATCGTGAAGTCCGGTCTGGTAGCGTTCCATCAAGGGTAGGGCAGCCGTCCGCATCCTCGGAAATTGTGCAGAGAATACATCCTGCGGAATGCTTCCAAACTTCCACTGGCTTTTTAACTCTTCAAAGTCAGCAAAGAATCGCTGGATATCAATCTCTCCTGCGAGTAGCAACTTTGCTCTCTGCTCAGTGTTCAACTGGATTGACGACTCCGTCAGGGCTGTCTTTGCCTGAAGCATTCGGTCAGCTTTGGCACGTGCGGCGGTTGCAACCATGTTCCGGAAGCATAACCGGTCGAAGTTCTCAGCACTGTAATTTATGACACGGGCCGGCCTTGCGGCAACCTGCGCATCCGCGGTCGGTGCAGCGTGCATCAAAAAGATCAACATTCCGGTGAACGTTGGAAGCTTGGCTGTAACGAAAGGTGTGAAGGTGGACATGGATGAAGAAATGAAAATTTCGAATGAATTGTACTTTGTGACCGCCGATGGATTTTAATCGTTGAGCGTGTGGCAGGTCGTCTAAATGACGCTGGGTTTCAGCACGCCGGCAGGGTTGAACTTGACGACTTTGTTGAGGTTTCGATTCAACATCACTCCTTCAACTCTCGTTTATCGGGTTGCTGATTAAAACCTGGGGGCAAGATGCTGGAAAGAAAATCGTTCGAGTTGAAGTAGTTCACCCATGGTTGGTTGTAATTGGGATGCTTTTGCGTCTTCCAGAGTGTGATTTGTCGTTCTGTCAGTATCTCGCTCATGTTCTCTGGTGAAGGAACTGGAATCATATGGCGGTAAAAGAATGCAACAGGCAAGGTTGCTTTCTGGGTCGTTTCGAACTGTGCGACCTTGGACGCTATCGTGTCCATTTCGGTTGGGGACAAGAGAACTTGTGAGTCGATGAGGTTCGTCACAATGGAGGCAGTCGCGGTCACATTCGCCACTTTTCGGGCAGCAAGTTCCTTTTGGTATGCGTTGGCAATATTCGGAGTGAATGTTTTGTCAGCGAGAACTTGCAAGTGATCCGTTAAAAGCTGTTCAGGACGAGGCCAAGTGTTTGGGTCCTTGTTTTTGCTGTATTCGAGATACATTTGCAGCATCTTCTTCGTGTGAGCTCTGGTCGCGTCGGCAATCGTCTCGTACTCTGGCTTTGTGGGCTTACATACCTTCTTGAGGAAGAACAATTCCCGGTTGGCAAGCTCATCCACTTTAGCAGCCAGGGGAATGGCCACTCGGCCACGCGCAACTCTAACCTGAGCGTTGCATTTTTCGCACAGTGACATCGCAACGCCGACAAGGGCAGTCACGGTTGTGATGCGAAGTGCCATGGAGAAACGTGTGTTGAATTGATTTTTCATTGATCGGTGAACAGATAAGTAGAGCTTGTGCTTCGCCTTCATTCTTGAAAGCGATTGTGATCGAACGTTTCCTACGGCTGGCGTTTCAACGTTGTCCGTTTGGTGGCGATGCTTATGAGCGGCATCATTATGGCTGCTTGTCAGATTTCCACGCTTCCAAACGATTGAAGTATTGGTCGAGGCCTGAGCGGAATTCCTCGGGAAGAGGTATGCCGGTGGTGCCAGTGGCTTGGGTGGCTGACAGTTCTTCCCGATTTTCGTTTTCGTTTACACCTGACCCCACTAATGCCAAAGCCGGCGTTTCCGTGTCACCGCTTCCTCCACCGCCCGGGTCGGCACCGCCGCCTCCGCCTGCGTTGGGGTTGAAGCGTTTTGACTTGAGCAGCAATTCGATGATCTCAGTTTCAGCAGCGATGGCCGGTGGCCCGGTCTCGGGTTTGACAAGGATCTCGGTCGTCTCAGCCATCACTCCCGAAACTTGATTCAATAGTCCGATCTCTTTATCAAACTCGGATTCAGCGTCAGGTAGTTCCAGGATACGTCGCACAACATCATTCATGCGTTCATTGAAGCTGTGTTGCTTTTCTGACAAGCGATTAGCGGTCATCACGTGCTCTGTGTCCGTAACTGCTGGGCGGGCTTGTTCTGCGACTCGCGTTTGTTCACGTAGTTTTACTTCGCCTTCCAACAACTGGAGTACTTCAAGCACAATCGCGGGAGGAAGACTTCCCTTGGGCTTTCCACCCGGACTTGCGCCGCCTTTGGTGACTTCAACCAGATCTTCCGCCCAGCGATCAAAGTTGTCACTCCAGTACTCAGCCTGAGAGATGGCGAGGCCGTTTTCCTTCCGCAAATCATCGGCAAGAAGTCGGAGTTCTGCGGTAACGTCCTGTTCCCGCATATCATCAAGTACGCGTTGAAACAGCATGAACCTGCTTCGTTCGAAATAGGCTGCCATGTCATCCATGATGTGGGATGCTTCGCTGCTACTGGTGGACTCGACCTCCGCAAGTTGTGCAAATGTTTGTGCGTGGATTTCTTTTTCGCGTTCTGAGACGCCAAATGAATTGGGGACGAGGTTTGAGAGCGTCCCAGCGACTGCCTGCTGTTTTCTCGATGCAGCCTTGAGGCGTTTGACGAGTGTGCTGCCTTCAAGATTTGCGAGAATGTTATTTAGTTCATCAGCGACTTTATCGAATTCCGCCAACAACTCCTTCTGCTCAGTCACCGCGGTCTCAATCGGGACCTGTTCCTCAGGTGGCGCTGAGTCACTTTTCGCGTTCCCAGCAAGTTTCGTGTCTGGTAGTCCAAAGCGTCCCTGGCTCGGTTTCCCAGGAGGAGTCTCCTCTGGCTTTGTCTTGCTTAGGTCGTGCTGGGTTGATTCAACATCATTGATGCTTGGTGCAGGAGTGGGCGCGTCTTTCTCCGGATCCTGTTCTTCGCCCGGTTTGGCTTGCCCGGATTGCGTGAGACGATTTTTCCCCACTTGCTTTCCTTGTTTGCCGTCTGGTTTGGGGGATGATTGACTTGCCTGTTGGGCTGATTTGTCCAGCAGGTCCGCTACCGATGGCATACGGTTGGCAGAGATGTCCTTGAGGATCTGCATCATTTCCGCCCATTGGTCCAGGTTGTCTACAGCGATGTCTTTATTTCGCATTGCCTCCTTAAGAAGACCCTCGCCATTTTGCACAAGACTCTTAAGACGACGCCCGTTATTGCGTTCTCGATCCGCTTGATCAGATAATTTTTCCAAATTGGATTCGGAGGCAAGTTCATCGGTGGGAAGTTGTCTTAACTCCTTGTTCGTCTCGTGCAATTGCATCTCGCGATCCCGAACGTCCAGTGACATGCGATGCCAACGAGCCAGTTGGGTGGTGATCCAGATGGCGTGTTGTTCTGCATCGAGAACGTCGAAGATTGAGGTGGGGGAGTAAATGCGCTGCCGGCCGGGCAGGTAGTCCTCGACAAAGACGCGTACGGCGAGGGGTTGTGGCTTGATTTCGTGGGTGACGGGTGAGAAAACACCGGCCAACTCGAGAAACTCAGCAGTTTGATTGCCCGCTCCCAAGATGGATTCACCCGATGCAATGTCGGGTAGTGATTCATCCAAACCTTGCCATTCAATGCCCACGCGTTTCACGCCAAAATCATCGCGGGCGCGAATGGTGAACGAGAGCACTTCGGAGTCAAGGATGACCTTACGCCTCGGTAGGTTGTCACAAATCAGGGAAGGCGATCCGTCTTCGGTTGCCTCGATCGATAGTTTGAACGGCTTGCTGCCCGTCAGGCCATCGTTATCCGCCCACTGAAACTCGACTTGTTCGTTCTGCCTAACAAGAAGTGGCCCCGTCGAAAAAGAAGCCTCGACTGGTTGGGCCGTTTTTCCATTGACGCTAGCAGTAGCGAGATCTTGCGATGCGCGGGCCAAAAATGTGGTCTCACTTCCTTTGACCACCGAAAACGAAGCACCGCGTATGTCTTGCGTGATTGCGTCGGTCCGACCTAGGTATGCAGGCAACTGTACGTTCGCCCTAATCGAATTTAATTCCGGCCGCAGTTTAGGTTCCACCGAGACAAGCCCTTTGAAGTCCCCTACTTTGACAAACAAGTCCGTAGGTTGGATCTGGCCTGGCAACGAAAACTGATAAGTCGTTTCATTCAAATCCGCGGTTTGCGGTTGCTGGCGATCCAAGGCAACGCTTGCACTGCTCGGTGACCATTCAGTGTCTGAGCGAAGCGCTACAGATAGGGCGAACTGTTCGCCGTGCGGCACAACCAGTGTTTCAGGTAAGTCCTGCACACCGGCGAACGTGTAGCGTGGGGTGGAGCCCCAAGGCATTAGAAAACGGGCCCACGCATTTTTAGTTGCTGTGGCGCTGAAAATCAGGAGAGCGATTGCAGCAATGGCCAGCACACCAGCGGCTAGCGAACGATGGCGGTGACGTGGGTTGGGAACCGCCTCGCTTAAATCCTGGTTTTGGACAGACGCCGCTACCTGCTTGATCGCGGCTTCAACGAGCTCCGGAGACCGTGACTGTTCCGAGGTGTCCTCGGACAGTTCGATAACACCAAGTAGTTGATCGCCAGCCGAAGGTTGTGTCTCTGACAGCAGGCGGGCGAGTTGGTCCAGGCGGCGACGTTTGATGATCCAACGATTGATCGCGAGCGGGACCAAGCCGCAGCTAATTCCTGAGCCGCACAAAATGAGCCCTCGCATGAATGACGAGGTATCGAAAAAACGGTCCAGCAGATAGGTCAACAAAAAACCAATCAGGATCCCGACGGTGGCACCCGCCAAGGCCTCCAACATCTTCAGTATCCAAACCCGCCTGCGAAACCCAAGGAGCTTTTCCCTGAGGGACTCAGGAATCTCGAGATTGCTGTTCCGGTTAACTTGCATGCCGGATGTCCTCGGTGGTTTTGGAAAGGTAAGAGAGGTACGGTCAAAGGGTGGTTGCGTCCGCTGCGGGAACGGCGACCTCTGTTTGACTTTGGTCGATGAGATCTGCGACCGTTTGCAGCCCCACTTCGTTTTGGTCGGTTTTGGTCGGTTTTGGTCGGTTTTACAGTGCAGTGGATATTCGCTTTGGTGCCCATCGCTGTTGCCGTCAGGCATGGTTGCACGCAATCTGCCTTAGAGTCCGCGCAACTTGCTCACTGGCTTACCCAAAAAAGGGCCTTCGTCACGCGGAGACTCATCCGCACAGGGTACCGTGAAGCCGCGTTTTGGACAAATTGAAACGTACGCTTTGTCGGTAATTTGGGTATCAAATCACCGGAATTGTCCGGACCGTTGCTTAGACATGGTCGTTGCCAAGCGTAGATGACCGGACGTGTGTGTAAATGATGTGATTTGGCACAGCGGGTGATTTCGTTTTCAGGGCAAAGGGCTTCCTGAGCGAGCTGGGTGTTGGTGGGGATTCGTTCAGCCAATTGGCTTCCTGATGTGAGGGCAGGACGTGTAAGCAGCAATGATTCGGCTAGCCAGAATCGGCTGCGATCGGATGTGATGAAACGCGTGGGTGTTGCTTGGTTACCGCGAAAGCGTCACCCATCCTCCTAGATGTTACATCTTGAAGTTGTTGAGCATGAGACGGAGTGGAGTGCTCGTATGTGGGTCTCACCACTTTTTCCGCAGAGTTGGCTGTTCTGACTGAGGTCAGGACGGTTGGGTGAAGCTCGTTGGGAGAAGTGCGTATCGGGTGGCAGAGTGTGAAATGCTGATCCTCGGTTATAGCTGAAGTAAACTCTGGGGTAGGCGTTTGGGGCGTCCGGTTTTGTCAACGCAGGCAATGATCGACTCGGCATCCACGATCAATTCATCTGCTCGGTGAATCTGGTAGTGATGTGAGAGTCGTACTTTGCGAACGTGCATAAGGTTGGTGGTCAAAATGAGCTTGTCGTCAAATTGAGCGGCAGAGTGATATCTCACGGTGAGTTCACTTACCACCAGCATCAGGCCTGTGTCCTCAAGCTCTCGGTAGCTGGTTCCCATTGCTCGCAGCATCTCTACTCGCCCGCGCTCGAAATAATTCAGGTAGTTGCCGTGATGTACACGCCGCTGACCATCGGTCTCGTGATAATTGACCCTTAGGGTCAGTTGGTGGCTGGCGATGGGTGGGGACGGTGTTGCTGACATGCGTTCTCCGTTCAGGGGCGAGGACCAGGTGTTCGTGGGATTTTAACGGATACAGCGTTTGAACAGGATCTGTTGCCGGGGCCGTTTTCGCTTCTGGCGTGGTTTGTGTACCTTCCATTCGGGATTTTCGGAATGCTCGGGCCATTGATAAGTACGCTGGGAAATCGCTTCAACAGACGCGCAAAAATGCTGACCCCGGAATCGTCATCAACCGATGCAGCAAGATGACACTTGGGAAACCGAACTCTTGATTCGCCCTGGGATGGTCAACACGCGAATTGATAAGACCATCGAACCCTAGGGCGGTTCAGGTTTCCATGTAGCACAGGACGAGCCACAGATGAACATTGGCGACGAAGCAGGAACTGCATTTCAGACAATGCGGGGCCGCAATTTTCCGGCAATCCGACAGTTTACGATATTCCTCGAGAATCGTGTCGGGCAATTGTTGGAGGTAGTCAGGCGTTTTGAGGGCACAGGAATCCGTATCTGTGCGTTGTCCATCAGTGATGCCGCCGAGTGTGCTTTTGTGCGATTCCTGGTGAGCGATGCGGATCGCGGAAGAGATATCCTGGAACGCAGCGGCTTGGCGATGATTGAAACCGACCTTGTAGGCGTCCAGCTTCCAGATGGACCGCAACCACTGCTGCGAGTTTGTACCGCGTTGTTGCAAGCAGAACTGAACATCATTCAGGCCTATCCGCTGATTGTGCGGCCTAATGGGGCACCAGCAGTTGCCATCATGGTGGAAAATATTGAAATGGCGATGGCCACCCTGGATGAGAAAGGTTTCACTCTGATTACCGAAGGGGACCTGGAAGACGACGCAGGACTTGAATCCTAGAGGGCAGCGTTTTAAAGTTCCAGCAATGGCAGTCTTTAGGCCATGCGACGACTGTATACCCACCACTCGGCGGCAATCAGTCCTAGCATCCCAATCAACGCCCATCGCCAGAATTCCTGACGTTGTTCGACCGTGGTGTCTTCTGATGTGACGGATTCGTAGCCGATGTCAATTTCCTTGACCGCTGCGATGTCACTTTCTTGCGGATCGAATAGATTGATCGCGAATAGATCCGCGAGTTTCGATCCGTCTTCCACTCGATAATTGCCGGGAATTTCTGTTTCGATGATCTCCAACGATCCACCCGGACCTGGAGTCACACCAACAGAGGTACCTCCGATACGCGTAACACTCGGCGATGTGATCGCATTTTCCAATCTTACCCGCACCGTTTCTCCTGGCCGGTAACTGGCCGCGCCTGTCGCATCAGCCGCACCTGCTAAATAGCGTAGCACGTTCAGCAAAAATACTGGCCAAGAACGTTCGGCGTACCAGTTTGTATTGGTGACTGGCGATCCATCATCATCGCGTGAGATGATCTCAAACCCGAGGACCATGTCTTGGAACCCGTCGCGCGGTGCGATGGCTAGGATCGCGCCGACGTCAGCGCCCACCAGTTCGATGGTGCCTGGAGGACCCTCGACTCCTCGACCACTGAAAATTAGCAGTGAAAACAGTTCGAGGTAGCGCATCAATGGATGTGTACGCTCAATGTCGATCAGCGAAACCGAGGATTCCGCGCTCGCCCATCTCCAGTTCAAGTCGGGGCCATTGAGTGCAGCAGCAACAGATGCTCCTGCGGGGCCCAGGTCCGCAGTTGCGGAAGCAGAGTCCGGTGATCCATTTTCTGGTGCGGATCCGGATTCCGTTGACCCGGTCACGATCGCTTGTGATGCATTTGCATCTTTGTTGTTTTCAACGGTTTCGCTCGTCGTTGGTGGTGGCAGCGCACCAATGAAAAAGGTATTGGTTGTTGGCATTTCGGCGGGTGAGCAAGTGTCGTAGATGATCAAGTCATCCGTGCCGTCCGCGGCTCTTTTGTTGTAATCTTCTGTTTTCAGGTAGGAGGGCGAAAAGAAGCTGGCAGTACAAATCTTTGCGGTCTTTTCAGTTTCAAGCCCCACTTTCAGAGGCGTGTTGCCGGGCGTGATCACGAGGATCGAAACATTTCTCAACGGGCTCAGGCCTGTGTAGGCAATATTGTCGATTTCAAGATCATCCTCATGGTCCAGAGCCAAACTCAAAGTGGCTGCGTCCTCCGTTTCGACCACAAAGCTGAGGCCTGTTTGTTCTCCGGCATCGAGTTGAACCGTTTCGGCGTCCAGGAATTGCCCATTCATGCTCAGCGTGGCAGTGGTGGAAACGGATGAGGAGCCAAAGTTTTCAATCGTCGCGAACGCTTGTACCTCGGCGGGCCTTTCTCCGTTTCTTTCGGTCGAGAATGCTGTGATCGCGAGATTTTCAACATCGCTGGAGCCCATTGCGATGTACTCGGCTCTTAAGTTGCCGAGGTTGAATTCCGTTACCGTTTGAAACCGACCGTCACTGTAGATCAACAAGTCAGCGGGCTTCGCGTCAGCGACCTGTACATCGTTGACATCCGCGATCTCGCTGGAGCGTCTTGGGTTGGCGAGTCCATTAGCGGCCTTTAGTGCCCCAAGGATGTCGGTGCTGTGATTCGTGATGGTGATACGTGCCAAAGAATCTCGTAATCGCGCACGATCGCTGGTGAAAGCTTGGACGGTTTCTGAACGATCGTTGAACGAGATGAGCATGGCTGTTTCGCTGTCGGTCATCGCTTCGATTTTCTGCCGTATCAGGGCCTTTGCTTTTTCGAAGCGGCTCAGCGTTTCATTGCGATCCACTGTCTGCATGCTCGCGGAGTTGTCAATCAAGAACACGGTCCTCTCCTGGCCGGTGGATTCTCCACGGTAACCAGGACGCAATAACGCGAGCAACGCAATGAAGACGGCCAGTAACTGAAGCAGTAATAACAGGCTACGCCGCAGACGCTGGAGCAGGCTGTTGACATGCAGGTCTTCGATCGTTTTTGACCACAGATAGGTACTTGGTACCTCAACCGGTTCTCGTTTTAGCTTCAGGAAATAGAGGACAATGATGCCAACCGGCACGAGTGCCAGAAGCAACAGTGCAAGTGGATTTGTAAGGGCAGGAATGAAATTCATCGCACAACGCCTCGTTCACGGAGGTATTTTGTCACGATTGTTTCCACCGGCGTTTCCGTACGTACTGGAAGATAGACGATCGAACGCTTTGCGCAAAATTGTCTGATCGAGCCAATGAAGGATTTGACCGTTTCCTGATACTTCTGCAACGCGTAGTTGTTGAGAGTGATCTCGGCAGAATCGCCGTCCTCGACATCAATCAAACGACGGTCACCACGAATGGGTGGATCAATTTCTTCGGGTGAAAGAACGTGCATAACAAACACATCCATTCGACGGCCGATCAACATCCGTAATGCGGACTCGTATCCCTCTTTATCCATCAAATCCGAGATAAGAACCGCCACGCCGGTTCCTGAGTTGCGAAGGGAAAAGTCTTTCACCCCTTCGAACAGAGAAACGTTTTCCCCGCTGTCAACACTGTCAAGATAGTTCAACATTTTCCACAAGCTCGCACGACCTCTCAGTGCCGGTGCCTGGCGTCCCATGGGTCCGAGCGTCTGAACGCTGACGCGGTCGGCACGGCACAAACCGACGTAACCCAAGGCCGCTGCCAATTGCTTGGCCACATGCAGCTTTGTGGGTGTGCCAAAATTCATGGATTCGCTGGCGTCAATCAATGCATAGAAGTGAAGGTCCTCTTCTTCTTGGAAAAGCTTCAGGAATAACTGGTCCAAACGGGCATATAAATTCCAGTCGATCAAACGAAGGTCATCACCAGCGACATAATTTCGAAAGTCGTGAAATTCAACGCTCTGGCCTTTTCGCTTGCTTTTTCGCTCTCCCTTCATGCGACCACGGAACACCTTGCGCGAAACAAGCTCCATACGCTCAAGCCTGCCGAGAAGGTTGGGTGAAAGAAGTGGGGGGTGTTGAAGGGTGCTCATCCTGGCGTGGCTTTCTTCCTAGGTTGGGCGTCGACTTTTCGAAGACGGTGTATTGCTGCCGGTTCGGTGATGTGGGGAGATTGCTTGTTCGTGTTTTTCACAATTACTGCCACAGCAGGGGAAGACGCTCATCCTGTTCTTCGAGTTTACCCGCAGCGCGGACTCCCTGACCCTTCCGCTTCTGCAAAGTATCCCCCAAATCAGCTCGCGCGGTTTCTGCGGCGGCCATCAATTGTTTGACCACTTGCGGGTGTGACCCAATGACGTTGGTTGTTTCCGAGACATCTGCATTCAGGTCGAACAGGCTTAGCTTTGCCTTTGCCTGCTTGTACCCGACCGGAAGCCCGCCGGTACCACCAGGGTGCCCGTTAAGTGTGCGATAAGTGTGTGGAAAGACAAGTTTGTATTGTTCGTTCCGCACGGCCTGTAGTTGGCCTCCGCCATAATAACAGTAAAACGCCTCGTGCGGCGATTTTGCGTTGGGTGCGCCGGTCATCAGCGGCAGAATGTTTTTTCCGTCAATTTTGTGTGCCGGCAGTGATCCGCCAATCAGCTTGGCAACAGTCGGCAACAGGTCAATCGTGCTGCATAGTTGATCACACTCTGTGCCCGCTGGGATCTTTCCTTTCCACCACATGATTGTCGGTTCGCGGTAACCGCCTTCAAACATGGTGCCTTTGCCTTCACGAAGAGGTGTCGCACGCCCAGAGTGGCTTCCGTAGCTTAGCCAAGGACCATTGTCGCTGGTGAAAACCACCAGCGTATTACGCTCGGCACCGATGTCCTCAACTGCATTTAGAATTTGACCTACTGACCAGTCCACTTCCATGACCACATCGCCGAAAATACCGGCACCACTCTTTCCTTGGAACTCTTCCGATGCATACAAGGGGACGTGAATCATGGGGTGAGGCAGGTAGAGAAAAAAAGGCTTCTCGGTATTGTGTTTGATAAAGTTCACCGCCCGCTGTGTGAACTGCTTGGTCATCTGCTGCTGATCGGAAGGCTGTATGTTGCCGTTGGTAATCTGGTAACCAGTGGAACCTGATGTTTCGATCATTGGCAAGGCTGCCCAAGGGATTGCTGCCTTGGGGTCCTTTGCACGCTTGGCTAGTGCGGCCGGATGTAATGGCCACATGTCATTGCTGTATGGAATGCCGTAGTATTCATCAAAACCGTGTTGGTTCGGAAGAAACTTAGGGTGGTGGCCGAGGTGCCACTTGCCGTAGATGGCCGTCGCGTATCCGCGCGAACGACACAGTTCTGCCAAGGTGGTTTCGGCGGGGTTCAAGCCGATGTTGGACTTTGGCCCCAACGCACCTCGGATCCCGATTCGGGTGTGATAACAGCCGGTCAACAACGCGGAGCGTGATGCCGAACACACGGCTGATGACACAACAAAGTCGGTGAAAATACGACCTTCCTTTGCCATGCGATTTAAGTTGGGCGTTTTGTAAGCGGTCGCACCAAAGGGGTTGATATCAGCATAACCCATGTCATCAATGAAGATGACCACGATGTTGGGCGGCGGATTGTCCGACGCGTTCGTGACCGCCCCGGTAAACGAGGTGAATAGCACCGTGAGGGCAAAGAAAAGTCGGATCGGCATCTTGTTCTATTTTCGCTGGGAGATGAATTCCGGTGTCCACCTCAGATTGTAGCAGAGTCAAGCGTTTTGATAGGGCGCGTTGTCCCGAGAATTGATCTTGGCGGCTGTAATTTGCAGGATATGAACAGGGGCTGAGCCTGCAACCGCTTAACTGCCGCCGAATCCTTGTTTTGTACCGAAAGCCATCGCTTGTTGATGAAAACTGCTTGCTCGTGACCAGAAGGGGAACCGAGGCTTGAAAACAGGGCAGCGGTTTGGAACAAACGCTGCCGTGAGGACAGCGGTCAGGCGGTAAATAGTCAGCCAGTCGGCTTGGACCCAGTCGGCAGGCAGTACCGTGCTAATTCAAGATGGTCTTGATCGCTGCTGAGGCCCAAGCGTCATCCCCGGAAACCATAGCCCGAATGACCACAGGGCCAGCAACATCTGCTGGGATTTCCAAAATCAGATTTTGTGGTTCCGCTGCAACAGCAGTTGTTTTCGTTTCTAGAACCAAGGTGTTGTTCGCATCGCCGTGCTTGACCGCACCCAAGGGGCGGTCAACGGTGATCAACAAATTGCCTGAAATCGGGCTGGAAATGGTCAGTTGCAAACTATCCGGGTCACCCTCGTTCGTCGCTCGTGTGAGTTCAAGCGGTTCCGGGTGCTGGAGGCGTAAAGTGGGGTCGCCCAATAAGTTGTAAAGCAGCATGTGTTCCCGACGTTCGTCGGGTAATTTTGCTCCCGAAGGACTGATGAGGGTGGCAAGTGCATCGATCAATACACGTCCGCTTGCTTGCGGGGCAGTCGGTTCCGTCTGCATCTCACGTAACGCACTTAGCCAAGCATCACCCAGTCTAGGTAACTTCTGATGGAATACACCATTGATGAGACCGATTGCGGCAGTGGCGTTTCCGTAGGGCATTGTGATTCGGCTGCCAGCGAACACGGCAACCGGTCCGCGTTCGTTCAACACCATTTGCTCAGCGATGGAATCTTCCGAGGCGTCACAGGCACCAGTAAAGCAGGCAAGCATGACCGCAATTGGAGCGTTGCTGGGGGCTGTAACAAAGTTCTTCACGCTTTCGCGATCAAGTACGGCCTTACCGCCTAATGAGGGCGCTACTCTGTCTAACTCTGTCACCTGACCATGACCCGCGTACACCCAAAACCGTGTTCCTTCCGAGAAGTTTTCGAGAATGGCATCCGTAAACGATTGTTCGTCAGGGCAAAAGGGATGACCTGGACTGGCGTAATAGATGTGCGTCCGCGTGTCAGTGGGAAGCATGCCAGTGACGATGCTTCGTGTGACAGATTCGATCGCAGCATCAGCAAGTTTACCAAACCCACCAAGTCCTGCCACCACTTGGACGCGGGAACGCCATGAACCAAAGTCATCACTCGTTTCGCGTGCAAGGATTCGAGTGATCCACGTTTTCAGTTGACTAGCACGATCGACTGGCAGTCGACCTACCGCTGCTTCTGGAATAAAGTCGCCATCAAAGTCTCCATATAGCATGTCGCTTGAAAGCGTTGGTGTTGAGCCCCACTTGGCCGTGACCGTTGTGCGTAAATATAAAATTGGGGTCTGGCGTGATGAGTCGGCCGCTTGCCCGTACACGGGGGCATCGCCCACCAGCAAGACATAGCGTGTTTTCTCGGTGGCATTGTTCTTGATCTTGGCCCGTAACGCTTGCCCCGATGCGGGTGGTTGAATCGTGGTGATGCTAAGCCCCTCGCTTTGACGCTGAACGATCCAAGGTTGGATTGCATCGGTAAAGTCTGGAGGGCAAACGAGGATCACGTGCCCGGATGCCGCGTGACTGGCATTCAAGTAAAAACATTGAAACATGAGGCCGAGTGCCAGCAGTCGCAGTATTTGACGGGCGGAAGGGAACTGTGAGGGCAACATCTTTCTCTTGGGTCAGATTGCGGGGGAAGAAGTTCGTGCTCGTTCTGCTCGCCTTACATCAAACTGTATTATGGCTTTGATTACCAGTCCAATGCTCACTGTCAGGGAGATGCAAGCGGTTCATGCCCTTGATGCGTTGACGTGTTTTTGGGGTAGGTGGATTTCGTCGGTAGTCGCGGTCAGGTTTGATTTCCAATGGATTTGATCTTGGACGTATCGCGGTGCTGCGAGTGTTGGCATCGTGAGCGGACAGGTTGGAGGTGGAATCGTTGGTTGGTTTGGAGGTTTGGTTTGGGCAATTTTTGGGCAACTCCTGTCGTCGTTTTGATTGACAACATGGGGTCGAGGCAGACGGGCGCAGGCATAGGTACAGGTGCCGTCGCCGTTGCTGATGTTGAATGCAGTGCCTTTTACTCTGCTTTGTGATACCATTCAGCATCGGTCCGCATTGTTAGCATGGGGACGCTCGAAGAAGCAATCACGGCAGGTGTCAACCAGGCGGAAGCGGATGGCCGGTTAGTGTTTGTCGCGATGGGGGTCGCGTGCATTGGCCTGTTGGCCTGCATGAGTGGTGAGGACCGTTTGAGCTGTTCTGGTCGGGATCGTGTGGTCAGGACTGCGTTCTCTGAAGGTCAATGGTGGGATCCTAACGCTGTCCCTGTGCGGTAGTGAATTGGCTCCGCACGAGGTGTTGTGAGGTGGATGTAAACGGTGAGCGAATGAAACCGGTGATTGGGATAACGATTGGAGACGCGTCAGGAGTGGGGCCGGAATTAGCCTTGCGGTGTGCCGTCATGTCTGAGGTGACTGAACGCTGCCAGCCTGTGCTCTATGGACCACAGAATGTAATGGCTCAGATCGGGGCCGCTGTTGGGCGTGAGGTCCCTAAGCGGGTTGTGGATATCGGTTCCTTGGCGGTCGGTTCGATCAAGCCTGGTGAGTTTTCGAGTGAATCGGGCTTTGCTTCGTACCAAGCAGTCGAGGCAGCGATTGGGGATGCCCTGGCAAAACGAATCGATGGGATCGTGACCGGTCCAATCCAAAAAGAAGCGTGGCGTCTTGGGGGCGTTGAGTATCCCGGGCACACAGAACTTTTGGCAGACCGCTGTGGGGTGACTGATTACTGCATGATGCTAACCAGTGAGCAGATATCTTGTGTGCTTGCTACCATTCATGTTGCTTTTGCCGATGTAGCCGGATGCCTTTCTGTCGAGGGGATTCTGCGTTCGATCAAACTCGGTGCTGAAGCGATGGGAAAGCGTCATGGGCGATCAGCACGCGTGGCCGTGTGTGCGTTGAATCCGCATGCGGGTGAACAAGGGATGTTTAGTCACGCGGAGGAAGAAGACCTGATCGTGCCGGCAATCCTGCAGGCACGGGCGTCAGGAATCGAAGTGACGGGACCACTGCCGCCGGATACCGCTTTCACGCCGCTAATGCGTGAGAAAACCGATGTGTATGTCTGCATGTACCATGACCAAGGTTTGATTCCCCTCAAAGCATTGGCGTTTGATGATGCCGTTAATGTCACACTGGGGTTACCCATTGTTCGGACAAGCGTGGATCATGGGACAGCGTTGGATCTTGCTTGGACAGATAAGGCAAACCATCAAAGCATGCTCGCGGCAATACACATGGCGGTTGATTTGATCGATGAGTGACGTTCGCAAACAACCAGATTTACGCAAGCGATCAAGCGACGGGCAACGGCCAACGCCAGGTGATCACGCATCAGCGAACGAGTGTTTGCAGGCGTCGCCAGATAGTGGTGTCTCGGTGCCCCAGGGGCGCGGGGGCGCTGTTGTTGAGTCTGCATCGTTTCGGGGCTGGCGCTGGGCTTTGGAAGTTGCCTTGTTGGTCGGGCTGTTTTTCATTTACGCCGGGGATAGTGCCCCGATGGTGAATGAAGCTCATTACTTGGTGAAAGCCAAGAACTTTTGGGATCCCGGTTGGTGCAGCCACGACATGTTCGTCGCTTCAGACAAAGTTCATACGACATTCTACGTTTTGTTTGGTTGGCCAACAAAGTACTTGAGTTTGACGCAAACTGCGTGGCTGGGGCGGGTGGTTGGCTGGCTTCTGTTGGCAATTGGTTTGCAGCGATTGTCATGGGTCGTGTTTCGCCGATCATTTGTTGCCCCGGCTGTCGCGGTGCTTTGGATCGCCGGAGTCGAGTACGGTAATCTCGCGGGCGAGTGGGTGGTTGGCGGAATTGAGGCGAAGGTGCCCGCCTACGGGTTGATTCTGCTCGCTCTGGCGTACTTGATCGAACGTCGGTGGAATTGGGTTTGGGTGTTGTTAGGTTCCGCTGCGGCTTTTCATGTTCTCTCGGGCGGCTGGGCGGTGATTGCGGTGATGGGTTGCTGGTGGAAGACAGAGCGGAAGCGGCCCGGTGGTGTCAAGCTTTTTACGCCGGCCCTGTTTCTGGGGGGGGCTGTTTCATTGTTGGGGCTAATCCCTGCACTCAGCATGTCGTTGGGTGCCGATTCTGAGCAGGCGGCAATGGCGGCCCGAATTTACTCTTACTTCCGCATCAAGCATCATCTGTTACCTGCTGATTTCTTTCTGTCTTGGTACCTCAGGTTTGGGGCGCTGGTTTTGATGATGGCGGGTGGGGTAGCGCTCTATGGTAAACGAGACGAAGCTATCAGGACTCTGGGCTGGTTCGTTTCAGCCACGCTGGGGATCTCGGTCGTAGGTTTGCTGTTGGGGTTTCTGCCGTCCTACGCGCCCGACCTTGCGGCTAAACTGTTGCGTTACTATTGGTTTCGGCTTGCTGATGCAATGGTGCCACTGATGGTCGCTGTATTGGTAGTGCGGATGGTGGTGGACCATCGACACAAGATTCGTGTGATCGGACTGGTGGGGCTGATGCTGGCTGTAGCGTTGTGTAGCAATTCCGTCTGGCGTTCCTGTAGCCGAGCGGTGCCGCCGTCAGTTAGCAACGATCTTTTGGGATTTGAAGCGGGTGCTTCCGCTGAGGTTCAGCAGCGGGTTTATCGTGATTGGTTGAATGTCTGCCGGTGGGTTCGAAATTCGTCCGATGAGCAAGAGGTTTTCCTGACTCCACGAAATCAGCAAACCTTCAAATGGTTCACGGGGAGGGCGGAAGTTGTGAACTGGAAAGATGTCCCTCAGAACCCCTCTGCCTTGCTCGAATGGTATGAGCGGTTCAAAGAGGTTTATCCCAGTCGGATTGGTAATCGAAGAACTGCAAATCGAGTGTCGATTCGTTATCCCTCCCTGCTGGCACTGAGGAAGAAATACAACGTGCAGTATTTAATCGTGGACCGACGAATCACGGGTGACAATTTACCCTTGTTACGCATCTATCCCATGGCAACGGAGACGAATCAAACGTACGCGGTTTACGAGTTGCCCTATCCGCCTGATGGCACGCGTTGATGGTGTGCTTTTCTTGGTCGCCCAGTGACGCTGGGCTCCTGTTTGCTTACGCGGGTCTTCGGGCGTAATCACGCTCGCAACGAGGGAGCGAACTGCAGGCATTTTTTCGTAATCCAATGCATCACTAATAGGGGCGGTGCAGCATTACGCACAAATCGCGTTAACGTGTGAATGAAGAAGGAGGTTCATCTGGAAGGCGACGAACATTGATCTCATCGAGACTCTTGAGACGGAGTTTCTTGCCCTCTTCACCTTCCGGTATATCTTCGAGCGATTGATTTTTCAGCTCTTCCGGGGTCAAAGCCGGAGCCTTCTTGTCAGGTGACTGATCAGCAGGAGCGTCGTTGTTCTCCGGGTCGAACATTCCCTCCGTGCGGAGTCCCTGCTGCTGACGTTCTAACGCATCCGTCGGTAGTGGTTGGTCGCGGTCGGTGAGGTTGGCGACTTTGCCGCCAGCAGAATCGAAGATGCTTCCCACACGGCCCGAATCTCGCACGGTACGTTGCCACGAACCACCAAAAGCCGGGTAGTCCATGTCCTCGCAGTCAGAGCATAGGCGACATCCAGCTAGCGGCAACAGGCAGAGTGCAAACAAGCTTGTTAGCAAGATGTGACTGGCTGGCATTTGTGTGCGAAGAGGCATCCGGCTGACCTTGATTGCTGGCTGAAACGCGAGGACCATGGGCTGGTCTTCGGTCTGTATCGGTCAGGAGAGATGTTCGCTTTAGGAAAGCTTTGACGATTAGGCGTTTCGGTGTGCCATGGAGTCTCGCAGCCCTGCGTTGGCAAGCACAACCTGAGCCAGTTCCTGCCATTGCGAGTCGGTTCCTTGCATCGTCTCGCAAAGAACCTCTGCATCATCCCAGTCCTCTTCGTCTTCAATGGAAAATCGCAGATCGTCTCGGTTCAGCTTCTCTGGGACTGGGATGAACTTTAAGTGATAGGCACCCGGTGCCGTCATGAGCCAAGCGGCCAAAGACCCGACTTGTTGATCCACCAAGCGATCAACGTTGCGGCGCAGGCGACGTAGCGTGTCAGCGTGGCAGGCCTCGCCCGTTAGCCCGAGTTTGTCCATGGCGAATGGGTCGCCATTGCTAGTGCGGTACCCGACATAATCACAACTGGCCGTCCTTACTGCCTTGGCAAGCATTTGGTCGATTAGCGTGGGATCGATGAAGGGACGGTTGGCCGGAACATAAACGACCCACTCGGCGTTGCTAGCATCAGCGGCTTCGCAGAGTCGCTCGCAGACATGGCTGGCAGGTAGGTCAATGCAGTCAGCGTCTGCCAAGCCTGAGGTGAGAATCGTTGTTGGCACCCCTGCACCAACAATGAAAACACGTTCCACAAGTTGGCACTCGCTTAGCCGCCTTGCCATGCGGTTGATGAGTGTTTGGCCCCCGAGTTTCCTCGATGTAAAGCGGGCGGCGAGTTGTGGGCTGCCCGTGGTTGAGAAGTCACCGAGGTCAATGACAGCGATCGCAGGTGTCGTGGCTGTGGGCATTGCTTTCTCCATTTCCGCAGATGCACTAACGGGGATGCGACTCCGAGTTTCGCAAATCCCACGCGACTCCTTTGAGTATGACGGATGGAAGCGGTGGCGGTCTAGCGTGAACCAAAGCACCTTTTTGTTGTTTTTTTTACTTTCTTCTCAAGTCGATCTATCGTTCAACCGACTCCTCCTGCCAAAAGATAGGCGGGCGATGCGGAAGGAACCGTCAATGGCCCAAATCTTGTCGACTTATCTGTCCAGTTTTAAAACGGAGTTTTTACTGGTGCTTGACCTTACCCAAATTACCAGCATTTTAGATGCTATCATCTTTCCACTGATCGGTAGTATCGCTCTGATGTATGCGAAGCTGAGTCGTGGTGCGGCGGCACGCCGTGCTGAGAAGCAGTTCTTTGCTATTTTGGTAGTGCTCACCGTGGTGACTTTGCGAACGGTCATCACCTGTCACGAGATTTGGATCGTGCACACGATGACCTTGGGTGCGTTGATTGTTTGCAGTTTGCTGATTCCGGGTCAGAATGAGACTCCCGATCAAGATCCAACCGTTGCTGTCTAGAAGGCGGCTGACAACCTTTCATTTGCCACCTGCGTTTCACTGATGCCTGATTCTTCTGATTCTGATGCGATCGCTCGTTTACCTGCGTCAGTGGAAGTGACCCCAGGCGGTCCCGTCGAGGGGGTCATCCGCCCTCCTGGAAGCAAGAGTCTGACGAACCGTGCTTTGATTTGTGCGGCGTTTGCAAGCGGGCGATCCAAGCTGACTGGGGCGCTGCAAAGTGAAGATACGAAGGTGATGATTGACGCTCTGCGGTCAGTCGGCGTCGGGATCGATATTTCCGATGGCGGAAAGACCCTCGTGGTTGATGGGCAAGGTTCAGGAAGGCAGGCAGGAATGCAGGCAGGGGTGCAGGCTGACGATTCAGGCACGCTGCAAGAGCTTTATGTGGCCAACAGTGGTACCACCGTTCGCTTTCTTGCGGCGGCCTTGTCAGCTGCGGGTGGGCAATACCGCCTTGTTGGGGTGGAACGCATGCACCAGCGTCCGATTGGTGATCTCGTTGACGCCGTGCAAATGGTCATTGACGGAAGCATCCAAGCGATCAGCCCGCGAGGGTGCCCGCCGGTTGAGATTCGGTGCAGCGGTTGGAAAGGAAACAAGCTTGGCGTGGGCGGATCAGTAAGTAGCCAGTATCTGAGCGGCTTGATGATGGCGGCGCCACTGGTTGGTCAGGCTGACGATTCCTCCGAGGTCGGGCTGGGCAAGACACAGCTCAAGCAGCAGTCAACGCAGATTCTTGTTTCTGGTGAATTGGTTTCGCGACCCTATGTTGACATGACTGCCAATGTCATGCGGAGCTTCGGGGGCAAGCTGAGTCTGTCGGATGAAGGTCTGACCAGTGAGCCCATGCTGGTGGTGGAAGTCGAAGCAGGGGGCTACTTGCCGACGACCTACGAGATCGAACCGGATGCTTCCGCGGCGAGTTATTTTTGGGCTGCCGCCGCGATCACTGGCGGAAAGGTGGCTGTCGAGGGGTTGAGCCGCAAAGCGATGCAGGGCGATGTTGGCTTTTGCGAGGTGCTCGAGAAAATGGGCTGTCAGGTTCAGTATGACGATCATTACATACGTGTTGAGGGACGTCCGCTACAAGGAGTTGATGTCGATATGAACGAAATCAGCGACACGGTGCAAACCTTAGCAGTTGTGGCATTATTCGCGAGTGGTCCGACACGTGTTCGCGGCGTCGCGCACAACCGTTTTAAAGAAACTGATCGGATTGGTGATCTGGCACGAGAGTTGCGAAAATTTGGGTCGACCGTAGACGAGCATGAAGACGGTTTGACGATTCATCCCATTAAGAGAGTTCAGAAAGACAGCTCGGATCGCAAGGTTGTCCTTGAGACTTATCACGACCATCGCATGGCGATGAGTTTGTCATTGGCTGGTTTGCGGATACCTGGTGTTCAAATCATGAACCCAGCTTGTACAGGGAAGACCTATCCAGAGTTTTTTGCCGATCTTGAAGCATTGATTGGTCGCTCGCATCAATGGTTGGCCAGTGAAAACCAATCAGCGGAAGTCCGCTAGATTGAAGGTCCATGGATGGTCTGTCTCAGACACCGCCAACAGTACAGGCCTTGTTGGTCAAATGCGAGATTGTGATTCGATTCCACTTGTCGTATCTGATGCTGGTCGTGGTCTCTGGTGTCAGCTTCGAAACTCGCGTTCTTATGCAACGGAACCGTCCTGATTGTATCGGCGTTGCTGGCTTTTTTTACCATCCCGCATGTGTTTGGTTGACGGTATTCATAGGGGCTAGCTTGACCGTCACGGGCTGGGCGGATGACGGCGGTTTTGCAGTGATCTTCCGACGCTTGGGTTAGAAGTAAGGCTCGGCAACGAGTGCGGCGGAACGTAACCAGTGCGTTGTAACGTGCTGGGTATCATTTGCTTGGCCCGCATGTCTTTGGCTACGCCTCCTGGGAAGTGGCGTCTCCCTAGGCAACGCCCCGCCTGAAGTGCGATCTTGTCGGTGCGTTGGAGCCCAGTGGCCGCGTCACTCAGTGCCCAAAGGTAAATCGCTGATAGCGGCCTGCTCCGTCCTGTGAATGCAGCACGGGAGTTGCGTTGCCGACCCAGGAACGCAAGCCAGCGTCAACGACAGCCATCGTAGAGCAGCTGTTTGCAGACTCGCTCTTCGGTCGGTTGTCTGCCGCGGCGGCGTGGGGCAATGGTTCCGGTCGGTATTCACTTGCTTCCTGCCGGCTGTCACTATTTGCCAATGAAGTCCCGCAGACGCCTGTGTATGTTATCTCGATCATTCACTTGTGCCGCTAGCCGATGTCGACTGGTCGACTTTGGTGGGCGATACCTTGTTCTTGTCTTGTTGACCTGTGTCTGTGGCCGAAGCATCGTCCTGCGGTTCATTTCCATCGGTGTCTTGGGGTGGTGTCTTGGGTTGATCCAAGATTTGTGCGTTGCGACTTTGCAATGCTGCGGGGAGTTTGCCGTCGGATCGATTCGCCATTTGCTGCAGCACGGTCTGGTCCATTGAGTTGCTGCGGAACATGTATTGGCCACTGCCCAGTAGCAGGTGAGCACCGTTGGGGTGGTCGCTTTCGAATCCACCGACATAAGTGGGATCAAGTGAGGGCGAGTCGGGTTGTAGGCTGCGGATGCGGGCCAGGCCGGAATTGATACGGTGGCCGCCGTCCCTGAGGCTGGCGCGGGTCCCGCTCATCCAGCCCAAATCCTCGCTCGCGGGCGAAAGCATCTCCCCGATAAACAACGTGTAGCTCAAGCCATCCGTGATGTCGTTGTCGGTGATCTTGCGATTCAAAACGAAGGTGCCGTTGTTGTCGATGTCGATGGGGGTTTCGATTGATCCGGTAACACCCGCGTAGCACGTCGCGTTGTGGCGGATCCCAGTTGCTGATGGGCAGATGAAAGTCGGGATTCGTAATTCCCTGACCTTCTGGTTCTGACTTGAATAGACGCTGGCACTCTGGTCGATCGCGTTATAGATGACTTTGGAATCCAGCATGGGAAGAATTGCAGCAGCCCAGTTGTGGTGGAATCCTTTGGGCTCACTGGCAATCGGTCCGATCTTCGCCTGTGTGCCGATTGGGTAATGTCCATTGGTCAAATTATACGAGGACAGTGCAAGCGAAATCTGCACAAGATTTTGTTCGCAGTTACTACGCCTTGTTAATTCACGCATGCTTTGTAACGCAGGGGAAAGCATGCCGATCAGAACACCGATGATGGCAATGACAACCAGTAGTTCCACAAGCGTGAACGCTGTCCGATTCGTGCGAAATTGGGCAAAAACGTAATTCATGTCGTATGTTCCGATGGGGGTGCCCGCGTGCGTCGATGGTTTCATATTCATGGCTCTGTTCGGGTCAATGAGTCACGTTCTTGGCTGCCGGTCATCCATCTGGCGGTAATTATATCACCGTCACGGATGACCTCGATTCGCTCATCAGATTCCGTATCCAATGGCAGTATGATTTTGTTGGGGCGTTGGTTCCCGCCGAAAACGCTGGTGCACTTAATCGCTGTCTCAAGCTGTCTGGTGGACTGGCGTTGGCGTTCCGCACCTCGCTCTGTGATGACGCTACGGAGAGCAGTTTGAGTGAAAGCCATCACGACCAAAGCGGTGACGAAAATCACCATCAGAAAGGCTGCGCCAGTCCGTTCAGAGCCCGACATCCTCGGTGAGCTGAGCCCGAAGGTCCGTTGCGATATGGTTTTTGTTAGCGGAGTTTGGTCCATGTTCATTGTTCGCTGCTCCCATCTTTCAGGTTGCCTTCGATGATCCACGAATGATTCTCGCCCGGCAAGCTGATGCGCAAGGTGAGTCGGGCTGCCCCGGCAGCCATCTCAGGCTTTGAGCCTTTAGGAAGCAGGAAACGCTCGGAAAGCACGGGGCTTTGGCCCGCTATTTCGGTACGCGTGAGGCTGTTTTCTGATTGATTCCAGTCGTAAACCGTTTGCGACGATTCATGCGTTAGCTTGACCGGCCAGTTCAGATTTCCGGGGCTTAGGCTGGCAGTTCTGGTGGAATCTTCTCGCAACGAACTCGCTAAACGATGGACATCCCGCCGGCTTTGCCTGCCATGTGCTGATTCAATTCCATCCTTGGTGAGCGTGTTGATAATGGTGACACTGGCGATGGCCAACGTACTAAGCAGGGACAGCGTTGCCAATATCTCGATGAGTGTATAGCCAGCGGGTTGGGATGAGCAGCACCGCGACCGCGTTGCGGGTGACGGAACCTCGCGGGGTACGCAAGCCGAGAAGAAACTACGGGTGTGAACCGGCTGCTTGGGTAGTGAATCACTTTCATTCATTCGCTGTTCCCTCCTGCTGTTCAGTGAATGGAGCGATCGTGCCTGAAGAGGCACTGCTGTCCTCCGTTAGGTCTTCGAACGCGTCCAGTTTCCAGCTATGTTTGACGGTGATGGGGACGTTACCCTCGCTGACAGTGATCGTGAAATGAATCCCGCTTATTTCAGGTCCAGACTCTTGGCTATTGTTGAATTCACTGCTGGCAATAACCATGCCAAGGCGCTGCTGTTTCGACAGTTCGCTCGCCACTCGATTTGCGAACGTGATTGCGTCTTCGGTCGTCGTCTGGGTCAATCGGTCGGCGGCGTTGTTTGCAAGAAGGACGGCGGCGGTTTGGGTGTTGGCCTGCCGCTTGAACTGATTCTCCGACTGTGTCCACTTCAGGAGTGCAATGGAACAGCTAGCCAGAATTGCCGAAGCGACCACGCATTCGATGATCAGGCTCCCGGTTCTCTTTCGTTTCTGGATTCGTTGGGTCTGCATTTGTTTTGCCGTTGGTGGCAATGATCTCGCGCGAGGCCGCGACATCAATTGGATGCCTGCTCTGTGTGGGGAATTCTGTTTCAGGAAACAATCATTTGTATTCATCGTAAAAGACAGCGTGGGTTTACGAGAGTTGGGTGATCAATTGTGTGAGCTGAGAGAAAAATGATGCTGCGAATGGTGCCGCAGCGGTTGCCAGGCACAGTATTGCCGCCGGATAAGCAATTGCCATGATCCAGTTCAGGTTGGCATCCGCGCGACGGATATTCTGGCGACTGATGTTGCGTAGTATTTCGGCTTGTCGCGTCGGTGTCGCGTTTTCAAGCCAAGCCAAGTCCTTTGCGTTAATCCAGCCCGCTCGATGAATGACGAGCGTGTCGATGTATCCTTTTTCCAGTTCTCGCAACGCTCTTTGAAACTGCCTGCGTCTGCTGCCGCGATAGATTCTAGTTCCAATCTGGCAGAATGCGTTGAGAGAGAATTGACGGTCGATGGTTGTGGCGAGGCCTGTCAAAATTGCTGAATTGTGTGATGCTGCAACGGGTAGTAACGGGATACATGGGGCGTTGAGGATTGACGGTATCAGGCCCAAGACAGCAACGAGATAAAAACAAATCGTAGTGCAGGCAATTAAGAACGCAGTTATTGGCAGAGCAGCCAGAAAGGCTGTTGCTGTCTGACTATTGTTGGGCTGCAGCATTTCGGCCCGCAGGGTTTCCATCGTTGGGGCAATGAATGTCACATAAAAACTATAGGTCAAGATGAGCGTTGCGCAAATGATGATGAGGTAGAAGAGCTGACTGGTAATCGACAGGCTATTTGTGTGTTGGCGGGCAGTCTCACGTCTGGATCTGTGACTTGGGGCCAGCTGGCGCGCACTGTCCGGCAGGGTGAGTGCGATCCCGGTTTCAAGTTCGATGGGCACACGGGACCTGATTGCAGCATCGAATGGTTCCTCGCCTGCAGTCAGCCGGCGTGCAAAGTTCGCGCATTGACGCTTGATTGGGCCAGAGTGCGAAAATGCCTCGGCGGTTAGCTCAATGGGACCTTTGATTTGAATGGTGGTGCGTAATGAAGAGTTGAAATTCTTGATGTAACTGCGGCGTCTAGCTGCATAGCCGTGGGCATAGAGCAAACCGAGAAATACGCACAGTATGAGTCCAAAAATGTGGAGGACATAGATGAGTGACAGCGCAGCAATGACCAGCAGGCATTTCTGCAAAATTGAAAGAGCCGCTCTGCCAGCTAACGATAGTGGGGACGGTGTTTTCATTCGCTAATATCCCAATTGCTCAATGCTGCTGCCGAGCATGCGATAGAAGTCTCCGAATGTCGATGTGATGGAGAACCACAAAATCAGGCCGGCGACGAGTGTGGCTGCTATGGGTATGGCAGCCAGTAACATGCTCAGCGTTTGTTTGGAGCACGAGTCATAATGTTGGGCAACGGCTTTCCAGTCATTAACCATTGAATCGGGGTTTGACAGGACAGCGTGCAGGACTGCCGTGTTTGGACCGTTGGAAAGGTTTTCCGGAATCACCGGTTTGCCGGCCTCGACGTTTCGTGCAGCTCCTTCAAGCCACTTGCGGTGGGATTCGCAGCGGAGGCTGCCGGCAGTCAAACGAAACGCAGCTGGGTACGGAATCCCAAGGGGAGTCAATTGACCCATGGCATTGCCGATTGTGGTCCAGTCGATGTCGTTACGGAGTTTTCTAAACAGGGGAACAAGGTTTTTTCGCCAAGCGAAGGGAAGGAGCCCGCATAAAACGCAATTTAAAAGCAAGATGGGAATTAGGTAGCCTGAGAAGGAACCGTCCGGCGGGTTCCCGTCATGGAACACTTCTAGCACTTCCAAGGTTGAATTCTGAAAGTGCCATGCCATGAGTGTACTGAGGGTCGCAGCCGAGAAAACGAGCAGCCAGCTCGCAAGTGCACAATTCGTGGTGCGATGCAACATTGCGTCACGCTGGGTGCAGTACTCCACCCAGCTCATCAAAGCAGTCGCGTCTGCTCCTGGGCTTGAGACAAGTTGCTGAGAAATCTGATCGGTTTTTGATAGACCTACCATTGAGCGATCTGACCGTAAATCGGTGCGATGAAAAGGCATGCAGTGGAAAAAATGAAGATCACGCCCAAACTAAAGCTTACTGCGTGAGGCAGAAACTGGTGAACCAGCTTGTCCCGACGCCGCGCTTTCTGCTCAGAAGTGAAAGCCAGATACTGCAGGTGCGCACGCCGGCTGATTGTGCTCCAGTTGGTGTCGAGTGCGGAAGCCATGGTTCTTGTTTCACTTCGATTCTCTTCACTTCTATCATCGTTTTGTGTGAGGTAACGATCACCCCGGGGCCCCAGTAACTTTGCCATTCGTGGGGTGTCGAAAGAGGCGTTTTCGGTTTGCCAAAGTTCGACTTCGCCTGCCATGAGTGCCGCTGTTTGGATCGCTTGAGTTTCCGGGACGTTGCTGGCAAGTTGAGACGCGAGAGTTGAGTAGAACAAACTGTGGCTCAAACTGGTGGGCATGCGTTGGCGTTTGAGCAGCAGCAAGAGGGCAACGAAGAAGGCGGAGGCAATGCAGGGCGGGGCCCACCACCAACTCTCGATCCAAAAAGAGGCACTGACAACCGCGTCGGGCCACTGCGTGATCAGCTTTTGATTGTCGCGAACCAAGGGGGCTAAGCTGTTCACAAACAGGACGTAGGCAAGCACGGTAAGGACGCAGGGGTAAAACCAATTCAATCGGAGTATTTGCCTGGTTTCATGCCGCGAACGCAGTGTTTCAGCAAAACGGTAAAGTAAATCAGGTCTGCCTGTCTGGGCGGCCGCTTGGATTGCTGCGGTGATCTGCCCCTCATCAGCAAAATTCAATTTTTGAAAGCTCTCTTCCAAACTCGCTCCCTGCTGCACACTCGTTAGCAGCTTCTGGGCTATCTTGGCCGTGCTGCCATACTGCTGCTCGGCAACTCGCCCGAGAGCCGCTGTGATGGGAATGCTGTGTTCGATCGCTGAACCGATTTCTTCAAGCAGTTCGGCGAGTTGTTGATCATTCAGTGTGGGCATTGTTGATTGGCTGGTTTCAGATCGCTCGTGGCGGTTGGCGTCAGCACGGTGTTGTTGACAGGCTGCTCTTGTTTGCAGCGTGGGCGCAAAAACCCGCCGACTTGGAAAACTTGTTTGATGTTCGGGAACCTTGTTGAAAACTTGGGGTTCGGCAATCGATGCGGACTCGTCAAAAAATGCATTGCGGTGATGCGTGAATGATCCTGCGATTGATGAGTTGGGTTGCTCGGAGCGTGCCACCTGATTGGGGAGACTCGAGCATTTAGCTTAACGGATTCTTTTGCGTTCTGCAGATGATTCGGTTTCTAGCCAGTGCACGCGGTCGGCGGTGAGCTGATTCCTGCTCATGCCCATGGTACACAGTGAAGGCATCAGCAATGAGGAAGCTGGCGGAGACAGGTTCAAGACTATGATGTTGGGGTTGTGGTAAACACGGCAAAGGCGTCGTAATAGCAAAGGTGCTGTGCCGATACTTCTGAATTGCAAACCGTGGGGAATGCCTGCCGCAACACTTTTGTAGGCACTTTACGCCCTGTGGGCTTCTCGTTTGTTCGGCTTCTCGCGGCTGGCCTCTGGG
>JBPCVE010000352.1:0-6963 GCA_051010795.1 Rubripirellula sp. | reverse complement strand
CTCGGACACTGTCCGCCGCGATCACTTTACTGACATCTTCACCAGTCACGGTTTTGATCACTGTCAGGTAGGGATCACCATCCCTCAGTTGGTATTCGATGGTTGCAACCGTTTCGTTACGAGCAGTCGCTGACGTCGAACGACAACGCCAGAACACGCCACCGTCGTCCAAATCACCAGTCTCAACCAATTCGTCATCAAAAAACTGATACCGTCCAGCAAGGGGATAGTAACAGCTCAGTTGATCTGATTCGACATCCGAATGCGTGAAGTCAATGATGCAGGCGCCAACACTTCGCACAGTCATGTTAGCGTGACGTTGCGCGCTGGGTCGTGCAATCACGGCTATCACTTGGTCGTTACGCAACACGTAATCACCGTCGATCCAATCGATCTCTTTTCCCTGCAAAGGATGTCTTTTTCCTTCGCCAATCTGGTCCACACTGGCTCCTGCTGCGGGCAACTGAAGCATCAAGAACAGCCAAAGGAAGATAAACCAGATTCCACGTTCCAAAACCAATTCGCGAAAAGTATTCATCATTTCCATATCTCAAAAGAACCGTGTTCGTCGTCTGGATTTAGACTGGCGAGCAAATGATAGGGACAGCAAAAACGCGGACGGCCCATCGTCCAGCAAACCTACCAGCAGTTTGCCTTCAGTCTAACGGAATCCCATTCTCGCAGCATCGTTACCGCACTCGCCAACCACAGACGTGACGCTAGAATGCTCGCTTGCCAGTACGCTACTGTCAATTGTCCGCCACCCCAGCACAATCCAATCATGACAGACGCAGCTGATCCCTTCTTCGAAGCATACCACCGAGACGACATCGCTTACGGCGAAACACCTGCACCTGGTGTACAATCGATCATTGACCTGAGTGCATCAGGTGAGCCAGGGCAACCCAAAGCCCTTGATTTAGGTGCAGGCGCAGGTCGGGATTCGATCGCTTTGGCGAAGGCAGGCTACTCCGTGACTGCCGTTGACCTCAGTGAAATGGGTTTGGAACGCATCAATCAACGAGCCGTCGCGGCTGGCGTTGGGGAGCGGGTGACCACACAGGCGGCAGACGTTCGTGAGTTCGAGTTCGAACCCAGCAAATACGACGCAATCATCGCTACGACAGTTCTGGATCACATTCCAGCAGCAGATGCTGTGATTGTCTGGAAGAAGATTCTCGACAGTCTCACACAGACCGGTCTGCTCGCCGTCGAGGTTCATAGTTCCGAGGACCCAGGTTCTGACCTGCCACCGGGGTGCGATTCCACGGCTCCGAAGAGCGAAACCACGGGTGCTGTCGTCAACTATTTTTCGCCCAACCAACTTTCCCAATGGGCGACGGAAACTTCGGCGAACCTCCGCATTCTCAGGTACGAGGAAAGGCTAGAATGGGATTACACCCACGGTCCTGAACACCTGCATGGCAAAGTGTCGTTGCTCGCGGTACGAAAGGGAAATTCCCCTGAGTGGTATGGGCAGCCACGCCTGTTTCCGCGACGCGAGTCGTAAGAAAACGTCGCAGTTTTGGGATACCGACGTACAGGGATGACATCAGCAGATTTTGCCGCCAACCGAGAGCGTGTGGTGGCATTCACGACTGGAGCATTTCCTGCAACGTTGCATGACAGGGACCGTTGCCAAGCAAGTCAAGGCTTTGACACAAACGATCACGATCGCCGCGGCGTGGCAATTGATGCAAGGCCTGCATCACACGCCCCACTTGCTCGGACGACACTTGTCCGCAAATGGGATGCCCTAACCCCATGATGTACTTGGCTCGCTGCAAATCGGCAAAGTAGCGAGGATCATCCTGCATCGATTCAAACATCTTAGTCACAGCCTGCTGAGCTAGTTGCACCTCCGGCCAATCCTGCCGAGCGGCAGCGTCGAGGATGTGCTGATATTGGTAAATGGCAAGAGACATGGGCCCACTAGTGATCCCACAACGCTGATTACCTGCTCTGGCTCCATCCTGCAGAGCGCGCGCGAGATGAGGATCCCAACCTTGCACGATCCGCAGGTGCTCCAAACCTGCCGCCTCTAAAAATGTCAGAGTGCTATTTTCGTAGGAAGCTTCGGTCACCTTAACGGCTACAATCGCGTCACCACCGGGTCCATCTACCAACCGCTGAACAACTTGAGCGGTTAGTGGCACACCGCTGACGTCTGAAATTGAATACAGCCCAACAGGCAACTGCAACTCACTGGCAAGTTTTACGAGAGGCTGAAGCTGTTCAACGATGTCATGATCCGAACAAGCGGGGTCAAGATTTGATCCTGGCCGCAGGAATGCAACCGCATAATCAAGCTGCTTGAGCAATGGCAACAACTTAACGTTGATTTCTACCCCATCCTCTGGACGCAGCAAGCCCATTCGCTGCAGTGTTGGCGGAGCAACGTTTGCTGCGACATCAAAAAACTCACGCAGTTCCTCGACAGTACGCAAGTGCCCCTGGCCTGTTGAAGCCGCAATCAACACGGACTCTGCACCCGCAGAGCAGAGCTTCTGCAAAAACTTCTGCAGACGCTCATGATCCAACTCACGGCGGGGCAGGTGTCCATGGGTAGGGTCAAAGCAGGCGACAGTGGCGGATGGATAAATCAAAGTTCATTTCTCGTAATGAAGTCAACCAAAAAACAGCCAGCAGGCCACAGTTACTACAACAACTCCCAACAGATTCAGCACTAAGCCCTGACGCATCATATCCTTGACCGTCAATGCACCATTCCCAAAGACAATCGCATTGGGTGGAGTAGCGACTGGCAACATGAATGCAAAACTCGCACTGATAGTGGCAGGGATCATGATCAACCGGGGATCAATCGCTGTCACGATCGCCGTAGCAGCAAGGATAGGTAACAATAAGTTTGCGGTTGCTGTATTGCTGGTAACCTCTGTCAGAAAGGTAACAGCCAAACAAACCACCCCGATCATCAGAATCAATGGTAAGGTGGAGATCCCGCTTAGCGCTTCGCCCAACTGCTGACTCAATCCAGATTCGATGCACGCTTCGGCAATGGCAATCCCTCCTGCGAACAAGAGCAGAACACCCCACGGAATTTTCACAGCATTCTCCCATGTCAACAATGTTTTTCCTTTGCCATTGGGAAGTACATGCATCACGACCACGGCCAGCATTGCAACCGAGGCGTCACTGGCCCCGGGTACCCATTGCGACCAGCCACCGTACGGCTCTTTTCGAGTGATCCAGAGCAGGGCAGTGATTGCAAACACAATCAAAGTAGCCCGTTCTTCATAACGCCATTCCCCCACAGCAGGCATTTCCAGACTTGCATCCGATTTCAGTCGTCGCGTCAGCCAAAAGCCAATCAACGGCAACATGACGGCAGCAATCGGTGCCGCCCAAATCATCCATTGTGTGAATGAGGGTTCGCCGCCAAATGCCTTACTGTAGACCGACATAAAAACCAGATTCGGTGGAGTACCGATCGGCGTCACGATTCCACCAACGCTGGCGGAATAGGCAATACCTAGCAACAGTGCAACTTTCAGATTGCGATCAGTGCTTTTCTCAACCACCGCAGCAACGATGGGTAAAAGCATCAGGACCGTTGCTGCGTTGGAGATCCACATACTTAAAAAGGCAGAAGCCGCCATGAAACCAAACACAAGCCGTCGACTGCTGGCACCGCCACCAAAAAGCCCAACCATTTCCAAAGCCAAGCGCCGGTGGGTGCCGCTTTGCTCCATCGCCATCGACAACATGAAGCCACCCATCATCAGAAGCACCAAAGGATTCCCAACGCAGGAACCGAGCTGCGCGGGGGTTAAAACACCACCAACGGGAAAAACAGCAAGCGGAATCAATGAAGTTATCGGAATTGGGATGGGCTCGAAAACCCACCAAATAGCGCACAACACAACCACCGCTGCCGTCAGCGCGATTGCACTGGACTGCCCTAACAACAAGGCTGCAAGGCCCACACCGAGTGCCGCAAGCAAACCGACCGGCAAAATCACATACTTCATCTATTCCGAGCAACTCTACTGAGGAATGAAAACCAACGAAGGAAGATCTTAACCGAACACAGCGTGTCAAGTGCGGGGCAATAAGAGTGAAAACAGCAGAGTTTGCACGCCATTGCTGCCTCAAACACGTACGAAAGAAATCACACTCGCGTTTCAAATTTTCAAAACAGATACGTCACTGAGTTCACTGCGGGAAAACTCATTGTCGTTCCGGAGCAGTCATGAACCGCCGAGCTGCCAAACGTGTCATCACAGTGCCGAGGACACCACCAGCTAAAACGCTAGAGTGTGCGAATGAATAAAAACGCTCCGAATGCTCAGCAAGTCCTGGCAATGATGCGTACAGACCTTGCAAACGAAAGAACGCTGTTGGCATATGGACGCACTGCACTGATGTTTACCGCGACCGGTGTAACTCTGTTGAAATTTTTTCCTCTATCCGATGGCCTGCACGTAACAGGTTGGGCGCTGGGAGGCATCGGTATCATCATTGGCATTTGGGAATCAAGCGATTCACAGCAATGCAGCAGCGGCTTCGACGACAGCATGAGCAGACACCTGAAACTTGAGTCCACCAGACCCAAAGGATCATTCGATCAGGCAGGTAAACCCTGACGTGAACTCCACCCACATGCTTCCCAAACACCCTTCTAGCCAATTTGTCACCTGACGGACCAGCAACTTGAACTCACCCGTCCGGAAGACATCGCGAGAAAATCATTGAGTGCCGCTGCCTCCATACGGCCGGGTGCTGATCACCCCTTCCGATGGGCTGCTTGCAGTTCCGTACAACCGTTTCGGAATTCGACCTGCAAGATAGGCATCCCTACCTGCCAGTGTCGCGTACCTCATTGCCCTTGCCATGCGAACAGGGTCTCTCGCATGGGCAATCGCCGTATTCAACAGAACACCGTCAGCCCCCAACTCGAAAGCCTCGCTTACATCACTGGCCGTTCCCACACCTGCATCAACAATGACGGGATAATCCGGATCGCCTTCTTTTAAATACTCGAGGATGATCCGCAAATTATTTTTATTCAACAATCCCTGCCCGCTGCCAATGGGACTTCCTGCTGGCATGACGCTGGCTGCTCCAACCTCCTTGAGACGTCTGGCAGTGACCGGGCAATCGCTGGTGTAGCACAAGACTTTGAAACCGTCCGCCGCGAGTTCGCGACACGCTTCGACGGTCTGCACTGGATCAGGCAACAACGTCTTGCTGTCGCCGAGCACCTCAAGTTTGACCCAATCAGCGCCGGGGTTACCGAGCGTTTTAAGAATTTCACGCCCTAGGCGAGCGGCTCGCACGGCATCGGTTGCGGTGAAGCAACCTGCCGTATTGGGCAATAACGTGTACCGATCGAGGTCAAGAAAATCGAGGATATTTTGCCCAGACCGGTCGTAAAGACGCTCTCGCCTGACTGCGACCGTCACACAATCAGCCCCGGATTCGTCCAACGAATCACGCATTTGCGTCATCGTGTCGTATCTTCCCGTGCCCACGATCATCCGACTTTGCAGCGTATGCCCACCGACGATCAACGGTGAATCGTCCAATGGTGCCCCGTCGATGGATGAATTAACTGTCGTGCTCACGGACACTGCGTTACTCTCGCGTCTTTACGTTAATGAAGGGACGGGCAAAACAATTGAAAAGACGCCATCAATGAGAAGACGCCAGTTTGCGGCAAGCTTCACCAAGCCTGCAACCAGCTAGAACCGACACGCAACTCATCCCCCGCCCACCAATGTCACCAACTCAACTTGGTCGCCATCCTCAATGGCGTGAGTGGTGTACTCTTCTCGCGGAACCAGTTCCGCATTCACCTCAACAGCCAAATAGTTAGGCGGCACATCAACCCGGTCGAGCATGTACTCGACAGTCATCGATTCATCCAACTCTACTGATCGGCCGTTGACGGTGATTTTTATCATGCTCTGAATGTCTCTCAGCTTCCTTCATCGAAGGCTGCATCAAATGCACGGTTGCTTGGCGAGAAATCCAGTTTCTTGGTGAATTCACAAGCTTCCTTTGCACCAAACTCACGCTCCATCCCACTATCTTCCCACTCAATGGAAAGTGGCCCCTCGTACCCGATGTCATTCAGAGCGCGAATGATCTCTTCAAAATTGACACCACCACGACCTGGACTACGGAAATCCCAGCCGCGACGATAATCACCAAAGTTCAAGTGACTAGCATTGATGCCACTCTTCCCATCCAACGTCACGATCGCATCCTTGACGTGAACGTGATAAATACGGTCAGCGAACGTGCGGATGAATTGCACCGGATCAATTCCCTGCCAAATCAGGTGACTAGGATCAAAGTTAAACCCAAACTCGGGCCGATGCTCGAGCACTTCCAAAGCACGTTGAGCTGTGTAAATATCGAACGCAATCTCAGTCGGATGCACTTCCAGCGCAAAGCGAACACCGCACTCACCGAACACATCAAGGATCGGATTGAATCTCTCCGCAAGCAGGTCGAAACCCGCGTCAATCATCGATGGCGGCACGGGCGGGAAAGAATAGAGAAGATGCCAGATGCTGCTGCCGGTAAAACCATTGACAACATCAACACCGAATTTCTGAGCGGCTCGAGCTGTATTTTTCAACTCCTCAATCGCTCGCTCATTTACACCTGCGGGATCCCCATCACCCCAAATGTAGGGTGGCAGGATTGCCTCATGACGCTCATCGATGTTGTCCAACACCGCTTGCCCAACAAGATGCGCACTAATCGCATGGCACTGCAGGCCCGCATCGTCCAACAACTTGCGTTGATTATCACAATAATCATCTTCGGCCAATGCTCGATCAACCTCGAAATGATCACCCCAACAGGCAAGCTCAATGCCGTCGTAACCGAACTCGCTGGTCATGCGAGCCATTTTTTCGATTGGAAGGTCAGCCCACTGACCGGTAAAGAGAGTGACGGGTCGAGCCATGGGGGTCTCCGCTGTCATGA
>JBPCVE010000351.1:0-7480 GCA_051010795.1 Rubripirellula sp. | reverse complement strand
ATCTACTCTGCTGCTGTTTCTTTTCCATGGCGAGATACTGTTGTGAATCTGATTGACACACCTGGCCATGTGGATTTCACAGCTGAAGTTGAGCGAAGTCTTCGTGTTCTTGACGGCGCAGTTGTTGTGCTTTCAGCCCGCGAAGGTGTTGAGGCACAGAGTGAAACTGTTTGGCGGCAGGCAGACCGATATGCGGTACCACGAATGGTGCTTGTCAATAAACTTGATCGAGAGGGGGCGAGTTTTTTTGGGACAGTCGATCAAATTCGAGAGCGGCTTAAGGCTGAACCGCTTTTGTTGCAAATCCCCGTGGGAATCGGTCCGCCGCATGTGGCTGATCCGTTTCGAGGCGTGATTGACTTAATTACCATGGAAGCAGTCACGTTTCCACCCAAAGAGGAGGTGCTTAGCGGTGCGGCCGCGGCTGTTGAGCCAATACGAAGTAGTATTCCGTCAGAACTTGAAGCTGAGGCCGCCACGTGGAGGGAGCAGCTTGTTTCAACCTTGTTTGATTACTCTGATGAGTTGGCCGAACTTGCGATTGCTGAGGCGGCGATACCAGTCGAGTTGATGCGAGAGACTGTCCGGAAAGCCGCGATTGAACGCAAGGTTATCCCCGTTTTTGCTGGGTCCGCACTTGATTGTATTGGCGTCCAGCCTGTCTTGGATGCCGTTACCTGGTATTTGCCGAGTCCAGCGGATGTGCCTCCCGTGGAGGGGCTTGATCCAAAAAAGAAAGAGCCAGTTACGATACAACGGCCTCCAGATCCAGATGTCCCTTTCTGTGGATTGGTTTTTAAGATTCTTGCTGAAAAGCATGGGGATATTGCGTTTGTCCGGGTTTATTCGGGGACGCTGAGGGCTGGAAGCAGAGCGTGGAATCCTGAGCGGCAGAAGAAAGAAAACGTAGCACAACTATGGCACGTTCAGGCTGATCGCCGGGAACAGGTGTCGTCCTGTTCAGCGGGGGACATTATCGGAGTCATTGGTCCACGGCAAAGCGTAACAGGTGACACGCTTTGTGATGCTCAGGCTCCAATCGTGCTGGAGTCAATTGAATTTCCAGAAACAGTTATTTCAATGGCGATTGAGCCGGAGACGAGTCTTGAGAGAAAAAAACTCTCCGAGACACTTGAAATGATGAAGCGACAAGATCCCACGTTCCGGGCAATTGAGAGCGACGAAACTGGGCAGACACTGATATCTGGAATGGGTGAATTGCATCTCGAGGTCATTCGTCATCGGCTCGAACGAGAATTCAATCTGCATTGTCGGGTTCATAAGCCTCGGGTGAGTTATAAGGAAACGCTTGCAAAACCAGTGCAAGTGCAGGGTGAATCCAATCGGCAGGTGGCTGGGCAGACGCTCGAGGCTACGGTCGCGCTTGCTGCTGAGCCGACAGGCGAACAGTCTGGCGTGACTGTCGAGCAGGGCTGGTTTCCCGAGTCGGAGCAGCTTGCTGAAGTTGCTCGAATAATGACTGAATCTGTGCGAGAAAGTGCTGAGAGAGGGGGGCTGAAGGGGTGTCCGCTCTGGGGCGTGCGGATTGTAGTGCGAGAAACGTCAGTTCCGGAGCCACTCCCAACAGATGTCGCCATTCGAATTGCCGCTGCTGATGGTATCGAGCGGATGCTCGAAACGGCTGGGACAGTTCTTTTGGAGCCTGTCATGCGGATTGAGGTCAGCGTGCCAGAAGAGCATTTGGGTGACGTGATAAATGATTTGCAGCAGCGTCGGGCAATTATTACAGCGACTGAAATTCGGAGTGGCATGAACGTTCTGACGGCCGAAGCCCCACTTGCCGGGATGTTTGGTTACTCAGCGGCCGTTCGAAGTGTGAGTCAGGGTAGGGCAAGCTTCACGATGGTTCCGTTGAAGTACGGACCGGCATCTGCGGAAACGGCTGAGTCGTTTGTCTGACCAGATGTACCGGAGGGGCACAGAATACTCCGAAAAACAGGCTGGTGTGTTGACATCTCTAGCCTGCGGTCTTACATTTCGAGGTTCCTCCATAGACGGCCCCCGGTTCCTCATTGGGTTCGGCCGAGGTGGAGTTTGCCGTTTCGACGGCTTTTTTTAGTCCTGGCGACAGTCCTGTCGGCGTCACGTACTCACATTTCAGTGAGCACTATGGCGGCGTTCTCAGAGCAGTTGTCATGACAGTATTTAGAGAAAGTGGAATTGGAGTTTTGCCGTGGCTGCGTCGACGCAGGAAATAATTCGCATTCGTATGGAAGCGTACGACCATGCTGTACTCGATCAGAGTGCGGCCGAGATCGTTGATACGGCCAAGCGAACCAACTCCGAGGTGCACGGACCAATACCACTTCCAACACGAATTGAACGGTACACGGTGCTTTCGGGCCCGCATGTCGATAAGAAGGCTCGCCAACAGTACGAAATTCGCACGCATAAGCGAGTTGTAGATATTGTTCAGGCCACGGCCAAGACGATTGAGGCTCTTAACAAACTGAGCCTCCCAGCAGGTGTAGATATCAAGATTAAGGCCTCGTCGGCATAATTCGTCGAGGTTCGAGAATGAAAGTGAAACCTGCGGGTTTCAAGGGTAAAGAAAACGCAAACTAGGAGCGCATAGTTCATGCTTGGAAGGCTTCGCGGGTAAGGGTCGGAGGGAACGACTTCTCCCGCAGCTACGAGGCTTCAGGTGTGACGGTAAATGCTTTGTCAGCTTTGGCTGACAAAGCATTCATTAGCGAAAAAATATGGCTGCAGAAGATCAAAAAGACGAAACGCCTGAAAGCCAGTCGGAAAGCGACGTGCCTGCAGCAATTGCGGCATCTGAGCCTGTAGAAATGGAGCGAAAAGGTCTTCTGGGTCGTAAGATTGGGATGACCCAAATTTTTGATGACGACGGTACAGTAGTTCCAGTAACCGTTATTGAGGCAGGCCCCTGCACAGTGCTTTTGTCCCGTTCTGCTGGTCGAGATGGTTACGACGCCATTCAGGTTGGATACAGAGACAAGCCCCGTCGCCTGGCAAGTCGTTCCGTGCGTGGTCAAGTTGTCAAGCTTGAAAGTAAGCGTGCGAAGAAACGAAGTCATGCCGGGATCGAAATGGTGGCCAAGGCGGACTGTGAACCACAGCGGTTTGTTAGAGAGTTTCGTGGTGAAACAAAGGCTCAGGTGGGCCAGAAAATCACAGTTGCAGTGTTTGAAGGGTGTGATGCCGTTGATGTCATTGGCGTGTCAAAAGGCCGGGGGACTGCCGGTGTTATGAAGCGTCATGGTTTTAGTGGGCAGCGAGCAACTCATGGCGTGAAGAAAGTGCATCGACATCAGGGTGGTACTGGAATGTGTCAATCACCTGGTCGTCTGTTCAAGGGCAAGAAGATGGCTGGACGCTTTGGGAATGAGCGGTCCACGATGAGAAATCTTCGTCTTGTAGATATCGACAATGATCAAAATCTTCTGGTGGTGCGTGGCGCAGTGCCTGGGCCGAACGGTGGTTATGTTGTTGTTCGGCAAACCAACAAAGTAAAGCGTTCTGGTGGAGTAGGAACGCCTACTTCGAAGAAGAAGGGTGCAAAATGAACCTCACTGTCTACAACGCAGCTGGAAAACAGGTTGGCAAGTACGAGATCGACCCGTCAGAGTTATCTCCCAAAATCAATAAGCAATTGTTGCACGACGCAGTCGTGATGTATCAGGCCAATCTGCGACAAGGTACCTTTCGTACAAAGAGTCGAGGAGAGGTTTCTGGCACAACAAAAAAAATGTATCGCCAGAAGGGCACCGGAAACGCTCGCGCTGGTTCGAAAAGAAGTGGTGTTCGCCGTGGCGGTGGGCATATATTTGCAAAACGCCCGCGAGATTTTAGTTGGAGGATGCCTCGGAAGGCACTTCAGTCAGCGACCCGAATGGCATTAGCGGCTCGTCTTGCAGACGAAGAAGTGACGCTCGTTGAGGGCTTGGAGTTTGATTCTCCCAAGACGAGTTCAATGGTGGCGACACTCAATTCGTTGGGTATGGCTGGTAAAACCGTTCTGATTTCTTCGGATGCCCATGACGGTAATCTTTGGAAGAGTGCACGAAATATTCAGGGCGTTACGGTTTCACCGGTTGCTGAACTGAACGCTTTGTCAATTCTCCAGCCACGAGCGATTGTGATGACCACTGCTGCAATAGATGCGTTTCGGGAAGAGACCAAACGACTTCGTGAGACCAGCCGAACAAGGTCTGCTCGCAAGCAAGGCGGCCGCAAGAGTGCGAAAGCTTCTGCTCGGAGCCGTACGGCGTCTCAAGGCCAGCAAGAAGGAGAAGCGTAAAACATGGCGGTCCCTATCCCTCCAGCACCAAAGCTCAATCCTAATCTAGCACCCCATCAGGTCATTGTTCGGCCGTTGGTGACAGAGAAGGGTATGCATCGTGCGAATCGCAACAATGCGTATGCGTTTGAAGTGGCGACGGCAGCAAGTAAGGCGGATATCCGCCATGCGATTGAAGAATTGTTTCAGGTGCGAGTCAGTAAGGTGGCAGTGCAAAATAGGCTTGGGAAGATGCGTCGCAGTCGGATGCGACGAGGGAGCACAAAGCCATGGAAAAAAGCAATAGTGACGCTCAATGCAGAGGACAAGATTACGCTCTTCTAGCGTTTTGCCACAACGATTCTGTGGACAGATTGATAAAAGAACATAGCGACGGAAAGTATTGACCAATGGGAATTCGAATTTACAAACCGACAAGTGCCGGACGCCGCACCGCGAGCGTGTCGGACTTTGCTGAATTGACCCCAGGTGCCGATGCTCCGAAGAGCTTACGAGTACGAAAGAAAAAAACGGGTGGCCGGAACAATCAAGGAAAAATTACATCGCGTCATCGGGGTGGTGGCCACATGCAGCATTACCGCCTCATTGATTTTCGCCGTAATAAAGATGGTATTCCTGGCAAGGTTCACTCTGTTCAATACGACCCAAATCGAACATGCCGCATAGCTCTTATTCACTATGTTGATGGTGAAAAACGATTCATTTTATCCCCTGATGGGCTTGAGGTTGGCGGTACGGTTGTGAGTGGCGCGGATGCAAGTCCGGAAGTTGGCAATTCGTTGCCTCTGTCGGCAATTCCCCTGAGTACGACAATTCATAATATTGAGCTTCAGCCTGGCCGTGGTGGTCGGCTTTGCAGGTCGGCCGGAACATCAGCCACACTTATGGCCCGCGAAGCTGGTTGGGCTCAGATCTCTCTGCCGTCCGGTGAAATCCGACGTGTTCCGGCAGCTTGCCGTGCAACTGTTGGTGCTATTGGGAACTCAGAGCATATGAAGGTCCGGCTTGGGAAAGCTGGCCGAAGCCGCTGGCTCGGCAGGCGACCCCATGTTCGTGGCACGGCAATGAACCCAATTGATCATCCGCATGGCGGTGGTGAAGGAAGAACAAAAGGTGGTCGTCATCCTGTAAGTCCGACAGGTAAAAGTGCAAAGGGTGGTGGAACGAGGAAGCCTCGGAAGCCATCGGGTGCATCAATCATCCGTCGCCGGAAGAGTAAGCGGTACGGGCAGATACGGGTGAAGTAGAAGAAATAAAGAAATTTTCAGGAACAGACAAGAAAAGCAAAAACACTTACGTGTGAATTAGGCAACTGGAAGGTAGTTCATGGGACGCAGTTCGAAAAAAGGACCATTTGTTGATCCTCGGCTTTATGAAAAAGTTGAGAAGCAACTGTCTGGTGGAGATCGTGATCCGATCAAGACATGGGCACGTGCTTGTACGATTGTGCCAGAATTTATTGGGCTGACCTTCATGGTTCATAATGGCAAGCAGCACCTGAAGGTGTTTGTGACAGAAGACATGGTCGGTCACAAGCTTGGAGAGTTTTCACCCAGCCGTACCTTCCGGGGTCATGGCGGGAAGGGAAAGTAGATCGAGGTATTCAATGGCCTATACAGCAACGCACAAATACGCCCGAATCAGTGCCCGTAAGGTGCGGCATCTCGCTAGCCTTGTTCGGGGCAAGTTTGCAGACGAGGCATTGGATATCCTGCGATTCCAGCCACACCGTGGCGCTCGGATGCTGGAGAAAGTTATCAAAAGTGCACTTGGGAATGCTGAGCATCAGCAGGCTCCCGGGGTCGATGATCTTGTCGTGGTTGATGCACGAATCGATGGTGGTCCGATGTTTAAGCGGTATCAGCCAAGAGCTCGTGGCATGGCCTACGAAATCAAGAAAAGGATGTCACACATTAAGGTTTCACTGGACACTGTTGCCGTGGCAAGTTCCGACGGCAGCCAAACCTCTGGTGAGACAGCAACAGAGGAATAGCCACGGTCGTTGACTGGTCACTCGGAAAACACAAAAGGGAAAAGCAAATGGGTCAAAAAGTAAATCCAACTGGATTCCGTACCGGCATTACTGAGCCGTGGAAGAGTCGTTGGTATGCGCCCAAAAAAGAGTTTCGAGGCTTACTGCTCGAAGACTTTAAAGTTCGCAGCTTTATGAAAAAGAAGTATCGTTCAGCAGCTATCGCGAAGGTGGAAATTGAGCGAACGCGGGACGAGGTGAAGGTTATTCTGCATTCTGCTCGCCCAGGCGTGATCATTGGTCGAAAAGGCCAGGAGGTTGATCGCTTGCAGGATGAGTTGCAGGCACTGCTCGGCCGAAGAGTAAATCTCAAGGTTGAAGAGATTACGCGGCCTGAAATTCAGGCGCAGCTTGTCGCGGAAGATATTGCAGATCAGTTGGTGAAGCGGGCTGCCTTTCGAAGAACATTGAAACGAACAATTGAGTCCACAATGGATGCTGGCGCGAAAGGCGTCAAAATTCAGTTGGCAGGCAGACTGGGTGGAGCTGAAATGTCGCGATGCGAGAAAAGCATTGCGGGGTCGGTGCCACTGTCAACATTACGAGCAAAGATTGATTACGGGTTTTGTGAAGCACCAACAGCACAGGGACACATCGGTGTCCAGGTGTGGGTGAACCCAGGGATGTAAGAGGAGAACGGCGATGCCGCTGATGCCCCAGAGGGTCACACACCGACAAAGCCAAAGAGGTCGTCTAACCGGTGAGGCGCCTCGTGGAAACAGGGTCATCTTTGGTGAATTCGGCCTCCAAGCCGAACAGCCGGGGTGGCTTCCTGCTGCCACGATTGAAGCCGGCCGAATTGCCGCCCAGCAGTATCTGCGGGGCGGTGGACGACTGTATATCCGCGTGTTTCCACACAAGTCAATTACTTCTATCCCTTTGGAAACCCGAATGGGTAAAGGGAAAGGCGAACCTGATTTCTGGGCCGCAGTTATTCGTCCTGGGACGGTTCTCTTTGAGATTGGTGGTGTGACTGAAGATGTTGCAAAGGTGTGCTTTGCACGTCTTGCTCACAAGATGCCGGTGCGAGTGCGAATGGTCAAAAAGAGGACAATGTAGTTCAGGAGAATCCGAGTTCGGCATGTCCAAAGAGTCCGACGGTCTCATGTTCAGAAAAGAAATGAAGCGATGACGAAGGCAACAGAATTACGAGAAATGAGTGA
>JBPCVE010000350.1:0-25334 GCA_051010795.1 Rubripirellula sp. | reverse complement strand
GTGATTACTTCCGATCACTAATCAAATCGGAAAGAATCGTGGGGATCGTCGTTGGTCTCCCCATTCACTGCGATGGGGGAGAAAGCGAGAAGAGTAAGGAAGCGAGAGAATTCGCGAAATGGCTCGCAGCGGAAACTTTGCTGCCAGTGCGAATGTTCGACGAACGATTCACCACGGCGGACGCAAATCGACGACTCGGTGGAAATTTCACCAGAGCGAAGAAAAAACAACGCGTCGACGCGATCGCCGCGCTCGTGCTGCTCGAATCTTTCATCGAAGCCTCTCGGTATCGACAAGCCATTGCTGGCGAAGCACTCAACGCGGGCCCTGATGGCGGCGAAAGTCTGAACGCGTGAATGGAACCGGGCATCCGCATGAGACCCTGTCGCACGTCAAAAACATCGATTTTTCGCTCGCCAGACTCAGATCCTAGGCAGCGGTATCACCCACCAATTTGTCCAACAGATCTGCGAATCGCTCTTCTGCTTCGCGACGACGGCGAACTTTCTCGCCTACGCTCCAACCAGATCTGATACGCATCACACGGCGTGAGATTTCAGCATCCGAGGGAAACGTCTCATTTTGAGTCACTGAGATTCGTTCCGAGACGCTGTTTTGGTTCGTTAATGTCAACATGATAGGATTCCTCCTGAAAGAACTCGCCCTAAAGTGGGGCATCTTGCTACTCAGCCACATTGGCTTCGCTGAATGTCCTTACGGAGCAAGCAGCGTGCCAATCGGCAGAATCGACACGACCGATTCCTTATTGTACGCGTCGAATCCCTTGTTTAGCCGCATTTTTTCTTTAAAAAAGGCTTTTCAGCCATTTTTCAGCCGACATCACTTTCGCTCTTTCTGAGACAGTTTTCAAAGCTTTGCAAATCTTGCAATTCCTGCACTGGCAGCAACAAAACCTCATGTTCGGCGACCTCATCACCCAAAATGGCAGTTCGAACCACTTCCCACGTTTTGATCCCGCAGTTTCCACGCAAATCGCAGTACTGTAGCTGCCCCGCAGCATCGTAAAGCATGCCAAATACTTGCTCTCGACCTGCCTCTCGACTGAGGACAAAAGAACCGTCCGGCTCGAAATAGAGCGTATCCAGCTGCTTCAAACGATACTCAACCGTTTCAAAACTGGCTGCCAACGGTCCTTTGCCAGCACCATAGAGATACAAGTGAAATGAGATCATTGAATTGCGGGAAACTGGTAACGAGTGTGTGAAACGGGATACGGGTGTTTGGCAGCCTGCTGCAGACGAAAGCAGCGTTGACGTCTACAGGGTGCTTTTCATAGCGTCCCCAACGGGTCAGGTGTCAGTCGCGTGCCAAAATTCTGCGACCACAGCCCCCGCCCTAAGTCCGCAAGCAGCGTTTTGATGGTCAGTTACCAATCAAAACAATGCTTCACCGATGATCATGGAAGCATCCGTTGCTTTACTTCTGCCAACATAACCGACGCCCCCTGCGTTTCCACTTGGCAACGTTGCTTTTTCTCGTCTACTGCTCGTCATCACTACCACAAATCGCAAGTGGTCAGAACAATGATGAATCGCTGGTAGAACTGAACTTGACCGGCACCGTAAGCTTGCCAAGCCTGGTCGAAGCCGTATCAAAACAAATGGATGAGCGTTTTCTATACAGCGCTAACCTCGCTAACCGGCAAGTCACGATCTACACCCCCGCCAAGCTACCCAAAAGTGCACTGCCTGCTTTACTTGGCAGCCTGCTCAAAGGTGAGAATCTGGCTGTTGTTGATTCCGATGTCGCCGGCTGGAAACGGATTGTCGACTTTGCCGACATGGTTCCCTATGCAACTGCTGGCGACTCAACGGAAGTGCTCGCCAAAGACGGCCCTGCTGCTCCGGTCACGCAGGTGATCCCCATCAAGAACGCGAACATCACAAATATGGCTCAATCGTTGCGGCCCTTTCTTTCCAAGGGAGCAAATTTTCTGGTGCTGCCAGAAAACCGGCTGATCATCGTGACAGACTACGCTCAAAATGTAAAAACAATTGTGGAGCTACTGAAGTTGATCGATGCCCCAGCTGGACAGGCGACGATTGATTTCTATGAGGTGAAGCACCGAAACCCTGGTGTATTGATCCAACAGGCAGAGGCATTGATTCTTAAGTCAGCCGATGGCAAAGGCAATCAGAACGTGAAACTGTTCAATGACAGTTCCGACCGTCGAGTCGTAGTTGCTGGTGACGCGGGCGAGGTCACTCGAGTCCTGCAATTACTGAAACAACTGGATACTGGGATGGGCTTTCAGACCCGCGTTTACCGAATGCGGAACATTGCGGCTGATCGCGTCCGCAAACTGATTCTGGGTTTGGTCAGCCAAGATGATGCTGAAAGTGCTATCGAAACGACGGTGGATCCGGATGGCAATTTATTGATTGTGCGAGCAGCTCCAGAAATTCAGCAGCAGGTTGAAACGCTGATCCGCGAACTGGATCAACCCGTCGATTCCACTGAAAGCCCGATCCAGTTTTACAAGCTAAAAAACGCCAAAGCGGTCGAGGTACTTTATTCATTACTTGCGTTGCAGCAAGCAGCTGGCAGCGGTCAAGTATCACAAGCCAGTGGATTCGAGACGACCATTGCCTCTGAAGTTAATGGCTTCACAGGCCTGGCACCAGCATTTGGAATGAGTGGCGGTAATCGTCAATCCACTTTCGGAGGCGCGTTTCCAGTTTATCGCGGGCAAACTGGTGGTCGCGATGTTCGTATGCCATTCAACGACGGCAACACTGACAATTTCCCGACCACAGCGTTGCAAAACGACAATGCAGCTTTACGGCCACTGATCGGCGGCGGCATGGAATTCAACTCTGTTGAAGCAGTTGGCTTCAATGGCGGGCAGGTCGCATCGCTTCCCGGTGGGGCCAGAGTTTCCGCGGATGTCGCAACCAACAGCTTGATTGTTTATGCCCCTTCAAATGTTCAGGGGCTTTACGAGAAGCTGATCAAATCTTTGGATCAGCGGCGTCCCCAAGTGATGATCGAAGCCGAAATCGTAGCAGTCAACACCAGTGGAAATTTCTCACTTGGAGTCGAAGTCTCCATGGGTGACAGAACAGGCGACACGAAACTCTTCAAGTTCAATTCATTTGGCCTTAGCGAGGTCGATGCATCAACCGGCATGCTCACCCCAAAAGGCTTTGCAGGATTCAACGGGGTATTACTGGACCCCGAAGTTGCTGACGTGATCGTCAGTGCCTTATCAAGTCACAATCGCGGCCGAGTGCTCGCATCACCCAAGATTCTTGTCAACGATAACCAAACGGGTACGCTTGAAAGTGTGGAAAGCTTTCCATTCAACAGTGTGAACGTGATCAACACGGTGGGCTCACAAAGCTTGGGCGGCAACCAACAAGCCGGCACGATCATTACCGTCACTCCGCATATCAACGAAGACGACCATTTGCAGCTTGAATTTGACGTGGAATTCAGTTCCTTTGAAGGCGAACAAATTTCCACCGGCGGTGACAATCCAGGTTTGCTCCCTCCGCAAAGAAAAATTGATCGGGTTGGTAGCGTCGTAACCATTCCTGACGGGAAAACTGTCGTGGTGGGTGGACTGAAACGTGGGTTCGCATCGGAGACGTTTTCGGGTGTACCATGGATAGAGAAAATCCCAGTGTTACGTGAATTGACCAGCAAAACGTCAGCCGAAGACAAATGCACCTCATTTTTCCTGTTCATTCGCCCAAAAATTCTTCGCGACTCCCAGTTCCGAGATCTGCAATACTTATCAGCTAACGACATCAGGGAGATGGAGATTCCTGCCAACGATCCTGTCAGCCGCCCCATGTTGATCCCATGCGTAAATCCGCCAACTCAACACCGAGCCCTGCCCTACAGCGGGCGGTACCCGATGTCAGAACCGGTGCGGGCAATGCAACCAGTGGAAGCCACACTGCAGGAATAAGTTTGCCTGAAGATCCAATCTCCCCTGCCACCGATGATCACTCAGAATCCAACCTGGAGGAATCATCTTCTTCCCATGCCTCTGCGACCCATCAGTCAAGTGCGATCCAAAATCACACAAGTCATGATACGGATGACATCCGCGATCAGAACGCTTGCCTCAGCGACGGTCTGGGAGGAAAGCCTCGGCAAGACCTATCCCACCTGCAACCCTCAACGGCTTTTCTGAAACGCTTTGGTATAGCATACGCGAGACTACATCGTGTCTTGGGATTCGAAGACGAGTCTGGCTTGGTGGTCGCTGTGTGTGACCGCCATGGCTACGATCACATTGACATCATTGGTCGCGCATGCAAAACCGACGCTGAACCCTTACTGTCATCGGAAGCCGCAATCCTCAAAGCGATCAATCTCGCGTACGCTGACCGATCGAGTCAAGCGCAGCAAGTGATCGACAACATGGACCAGGAATCACTGTTGCGTGACGTCAGTGCCTTGGCTAGCCGAGAGGACCTGCTTGACACAGAAGGACGTGCCCCCATCATTCGACTCGTCAATCATTTGCTCTTTGACGCCGTCAAAGCAGGTGCATCCGATGTGCACATCCAGCCCTACGAAGACAGGGTCATCGTTCGACAGAGAATTGACGGGGTGCTTTTTGACAGTTTCGAAATACCGAAAGCGGTTCAGGAAGAAGTTTTGACGAGGGTGAAGGTGCTGGGGCGAATGAACATCGCTGAAAAGCGGCTTCCTCAAGATGGACGGGCAACGGTCCAACTGGGCGATCGCAATGTTGACTTACGTATTGCTTCTCTACCCACGAGTCACAACGAGCGCATCGTCATCCGTTTGCTTGACAAGAGTGCTCGACTCTACACGCTTGGTGAATTGGGGATGCCACCACACTACCTTGAGACATTCCGACAGTTGATCCAGCGTGACCATGGAATGATTCTTGTGACAGGACCGACAGGAAGTGGCAAGAGCACGACGCTGTACGGTTCATTGCAGGAAATTGACTCAGTGGATCTGAACGTCCTGACCCTCGAAGACCCCATCGAATACCAACTGGACGGGATCAGCCAAACACAAATCAATGAAAAAAAGGGAATGACTTTCGCATCAGGCATGCGCAGTGTTTTGCGTCAGGACCCTGACATCATCATGGTTGGTGAGGTTCGTGATGGAGAGACAGCTGTCATGGCCATCCAAGCGTCGCTGACAGGTCATCTCGTTTTCAGCACTCTTCATACCAACGATGCAGCCAGTGCGGTGACCAGATTATTGGATTTGGGCATTGAGCCTTATCTGGTAAGTAGTTCGTTGGTAGCGTCACTCGCTCAGCGACTCGTGCGCCGTCTGTGCACCGCATGTAAACAACCTGACCCCGCAAGCACAGCCTCACTTGCTGCACCGCCATCGACACTCCTCAAGGAGCAGGGCATCGTACTTACGGAGCTCTCTGGTGCATTCGCGCCGGTGGGCTGCGAAAGATGCAGAGGAACCGGTTTCCGCGGTCGTGTCGGCCTTTTCGAATTGCTGGTCATGAATGACAACTGCCGGGAACTCGTACAATCACGTGGCAATGCATCACAGATACGTGAAGCAGGAATGCAGGCAGGAATGCACTTGCTTGCCACCGATGGGTTACTGAAAGTCCATCAGGGAGTTACCACTCTTGATGAGGTCATGCGAGTAACAACACTCTAAACTGGAACGCCCCAATCTTTTAGGTCCGACCTGACGCCGCTGGCGGTAAGGTCATTCAGTTAACAACGCGAAAACAAACACTTTGAAGACACTGATCTTATCAATCAATCGATAACAACGTTATCCTTTTCAGATGGCAGTATTTCACTACACAGGCGTCAAGTCAGACTCCACCGTTGTTCGCGGCACAGTCTCAGCGGATACCCCTCGCCAAGCACGTGACCAACTGCGAGGGGAGGGTGTTCGTGTAAAAAAGGTCCGTGAAGCCAACACAGCGTCAACCACCAAAAAAGCTACCTTCTCTCTACCGCTGCGTTCGTTTCGGGTTCAATGGGCAACTGCGATCCATGAATTGGCCATGATGCTTCATGCAGGAATCCCGATTCTGGATGCACTGGACACTATTGCTGACCAAAACCGAGGTCCGTTTCGTGTCGCGATGCTGAAGGTACGCGATCGGGTCGCATCCGGTTCGTCACTAGCAGGTGCTCTGGCTGAACAACCGAAACTGTTCGATCCCGCCTCGATTCACATGGTCGAAGTGGGTGAGAATTCAGGAACATTGGACTCTGTTCTCCAACAGTTGGCACAATTTAAACGCAAGCAACTAACACTTCGAAATTCCGTAACCACAGCCTTGGTCTATCCCTTGTTCCTGACTTGCTTTGGGACGGCCGCCGCCATCTTTCTGATGACCTCTGTCTTGCCCCCACTGCTTGAGAATCTTGAAGAGACAATGGAAGTTCTTCCGTGGCCCACCCAAATTGCAAAGTATCTGAGTAATCTGCTGCTTAATTATGGTTGGCTACTTGCCGCGTTCGTGGCAGGGATCCTGTTTGGCGTGATTTCGCTCCTCCGCACAGAGTGGGGGCAGCGTTACTGGCATCAAAAACTGCTGAAGCTACCTATCCTTGGGCCAATGACCGTCAAACAGGGGGTATCACGAATTGCAATGATCATTGCCACTCTTTCACGAAGCGGTATCGAATTGACCAAAGCGGTGGAACTGGCAGAGCGTTCAACCTCAAATCGCGTATTCAAAAGCGCCTTGAGACAATTCGGGGAACGTATCGCGGCGGGTGAAGACGTGTCTGATGCACTGTCCAAGGATGGTGCTTTTCCCCCTCTTGCCGTACGGGTTTTTTCAGTGGGACAGGAGTCTGGTAAGCTGGATGAGATGCTTTTCCAACTAGCAGATGATTATGATGAGCAGGTAGCCACTGCATCCGCCCGACTTACAGCACTGCTGGAACCCGCATTAATACTCGTTCTGGCCGCTGCGGTCGGCTTCCTTTTATTAGCAACCATCCTTCCTATTCTGGAGGCGGGAAATGTCATGTAAACAAGCGTCGACCTACAAGACAAGTCAGCAGCTCGCTTTTTCGCTAGTGGAACTGATTGTGGTGATGGTCATTCTGGGCATGCTTGCTGGATTGGTAGCGGTTCGAACCCGCGGCTACCTGATTTCATCCAAACAAAATGCAGCCAAGACGGAAATTGCTAACCTTGTCAAAGCAGTGGAAACCTTTTATGCAGATCAGAGTCGTTATCCAACAACCGATGAAGGTATCAACATTTTGTTGGCTCCAACCGATTCTTGGCCAGATGGTTTCCTCAACAAAGCTCCTCTCGATCCTTGGAAAAACCCTTACGAATATGTAAGCCCCGGCTCCTCTGAACCCTACGAAATCATCTGCCTGGGTGCTGATGGACGGGAGGGTGGTGAAGGTGAGAATCTGGATTTCACAAGTGAATCTTTGGGTGGCGAAGATGGGCGTCAATGAGCACAGGCAAGGATTCACGCTTCTGGAACTGATGATTGTGTTCGCAATCCTAGGCCTGTTGGCTACGATTGCGATGACATCGTTGGCGAGCAGAGTTGGCGATTACAGATTCACTCAGGCAATGGACATCATTGGACGTGTAGACGCCCACGCGAGACGCCAGGCAAGCACTCAGCGACAAACCGTTCGCACCTCCGTTGCAAGCCTAACAAACGTTCTGCGGGTTGGAACCCCAGAGGGTCCAATGACTCGATCCTTCAAATTACCTAGCGGTATACAGATCGGGGAAACCAAATTTCGGCAGCAGAGAATTCCAACCACTGATTTTGACATTCGCTACAACCCACACGGAATCTCTCCCACCTATGCAATGAAGCTGACGCAAGGCTCACAAAGTAGATGGATCATTGTCCTAGGTGCCAGCGGCCAAATCATTCAAACCAATGACGCGGGCGAGGTTAATGAAATTCTTTCGCTCTAGACAAAGATGCGGCTTCACACTCGTGGAAGTGGTCGTTGGCTTGACTCTGATGGCAACGGTCATTGTTTCATCTTTACTGGCATTTTCAAAGCATCAGAAACAGATCCGCTTGGCACGATCAAAAATTGACGCAGTGCAAATCGCGGATGACCTTTTGAACCGCATGTCTGCAAGCCGCACCGGAATCCCACCTGCTGCGACTGGCCCCATTCCGGAACATCCAAATTGGTCTTGGCAAACAAGCGTGACTGCGGAAACGCTCGGCGTTCCAATTCCCATGCAAATCATCAAGTTGCAAATCATGGAACAGGAAAGCAACTCCAAGCTGAACCTGCTTGTATCTACGATCGTTGTCAAGGCGATCGAGCCATGAAAAATCGTCATCAGCAAGCCGGATTTACTTTGATTGAACTGGTCGTCTCGGCTGTACTGACTTCAATAATGATGACCGCGATTCTCGGAATCGTTTGGTCAACACTGAAACAAACACAGCAGCTTAAGAAGAACGAAACGCTGCAAGCTACTTCCACAACGTTAACCGGACAACTAAGAATCGACTTACAGAACGCGAGAGGAATGCAGGTCGACCCGAATGGAATCACGCTTCATGGATTCTTGGCCCGTGACAGTGGCAGTCGCAACCTATCACTACGCGCTGGACGTGTTCGCTACGCCCTTCGCAAAGTGAACAATAAACGGATGCTGGCAAGAACATCCGACGGTGGCACATGGGAACCACTGTGGATCAACTTTGGAGCCATTTCAATCGACCCGCTATCCTTCCGTGAAGCCGACGATGAAGATTTACCGATGGCAGAGACAGGCGGCCTTCCTGAAATCCCTGAATCATTTCGAATCACTGTCCGAAGTGATGATGGCGCGATTATCTGGAGGGAGGTTATCCAGCATCATGAAAATTAAACCAGAGCCCAAAGATGCATCTGCAAAGATTCAAGTGAGTCGATACTCGTTGCACAGACGCAAACCTCGCCCCGGTTACGTCCTCATGACTGTCATCGCTGTTTCCATTCTCGTCATCACTTGTCTCAGCTTGCTTGCACGCCAAAGTCTGCGAATGGGCTTGAAAGCTGCGGACCAGGAACGAATGCTACAAAAACGTTGGGGCTCATTGAGCTTGCAAAGAACTTTACTGGCGAATGCGGAACGTGTTTTTCAACAGCACGAAGAAAAAAACGAGCGTCAGGGCAATGACACAACGCCAGTGATTCGAAGCAATCTCGTCCTCGGTGATGTCACCTTTGATCTCCTGCTCGCAGACGAGGATGCTAAACTGCCGTTGAACACGCTTTACCACCACGTGGGTTTGAAGAAAACAGAAGACAGTATCAGCCGAATTGCTGGATCGCACGTGACTCCTGCAACTCGACTGATCCCGGCGGTGGAACCCATGCAGATATCAAGAGAAAAGAGGCGAGTCTCTGTCTCGGATGACGAGAAAAACGAGATTGCCAAAGATGTGCCCGATGCGTTTCGGAGCTGGGGAGAAGTGTTTGATCTAGCAACTCTGGGCAGGACTGCGAGAAGTCCGACGTCATTGCAATCAAGCACTACCAAGTTGACCTGCTGGGGAAGCGGACAACTCAATTTTCGCCGAGCCTCCGACGAAGCAATTCTGGCGTTAGCCAGGATTGTCGTGCAGGATGGAAAAGCAAGGCGAGTTTTGCAACGATACAGGTCAAGCCCCACCGCATCACTACCAACCCTTTTGCTAAGTGAAGTGAGCGACCAACAGAAACAAGCTCAAGTACAAACGATTTTCTCAGAAACCAGCACGAATTTCTCGATTTGGATCGATGCACATTCACGGACTGGGCCCCCACTAAGAACATTCACCGTTATGAAACGCGATGCAGATGGCGTCGTGCAACAAAAACGTTTTTCTCTTTGAACCCACCCGATTCCAATATGGAACTGCAGCGGCAACGGCACTACCTAGCGATGGCAACAGCTTGTTTGTTGTTGCTTTCTGCTGCCATCGTTTTCTGGTCAGCTTCAGCAATCGATAAATCCTCGCCACAATTATCTAACGTGCAAGCCGATCAAGTTACTGCTTCAGAATCCGCCCCCGAGCCTGAACTCACCATCCCGATCGCCCTGACCCAGCGACAGTTACGGCAACCGCTCTATGATCCTGAGCCAACTCCCCCCGCACCACCCCAGCCGAAACCTCCAGCAGTTCCCCGCGCCAAACCTGGTCCCAAGCTCGACTTGAGCCTCGTCGGAACCATCATCGAATCAAACAAGAGCCTTGCCATCATCGCTGACCCAAATGGTGGATTCGATGTAAAAGGTGTTGGTGAAATGCTGGAAATAGCCCCCGATGGAATCGTAATCACGAGCATCCAATCCGGGCAGGTAACCCTTGAGCATCAGGGAAAAACGACGACGTTAAGTCTCGAACGCAAGCAGAAAACGAACAAGGCTCCGAACGGAAATCGCAATAACCGAAAGCGAGGCTTGAAATGAGCTTTCGCGGCAGTCTGATTATCGAAGGGGAGCATGAATGGCGTATTCATGTTGCCGATGATTTCCGTACACTACCAAAAGCATCAGCAAATGTTGAGATTGTTGCGACCGTAAAAGAGTTACTGTCGAAATCACAAGGTGTGCACTCAGGATGCATCATTGCTCCGGCATCCGATTCATGTTTTTTTTCACGCCTGAACCTGCCCCCTGAAGTTGATACTCGAGACCGGCCGTCACTGATTTACGAACTTGAGAATCATCTTCCCATCGACGCTGAATCCATGGCAGCTGATTTTTCAGTGCTACCCGCCTCGGCTCCAGAGGATCCAACGGCGAGCGGGCCTTCAATTTCTGCAGTTGCAGTCGAGGTGAATGATTGGAAACCACTCGCGGACATGCTGGAATCAGCAGCCATTCCAGTCACCAACATTATCCCCAGTGCCGCGCTTGCCATTGCATCGCTTCATGAAAAACATTCGTTTTCGGGGATTAGCAGTACTGTGCTGTGTCATGGCGATCATGCTGACTTGATCACGCTCGCCGATGATCGCATCTATTCCTGGAAGTACACCAAGCTTGAAATGGCAAGCCTGGCAAGACATAGATCTCTGGACCTTCCAGAATCCAATCCAATCCTCGTTGTCGATTGCACTGAAGCACAGGATGCACTGATTCGCGACAATTTAGGATCAATACAAATCGAACCAGACGCGTTAGTCACACATTATCTTCAGGGCGCTGACACAGCTCTCTCAAAGCCTTCCTCGACCCATTTCAATCTTCGACGCGATGATCTCGCGGTTGAAGATCCGCTGCGGCCCATCAATCGACAACTGTCGTGGCTGGCATTTGCTGTTGCCGCCTGCCTCATCACAATGATCTTCGGAAGCTGGTGGCGGACGACAAAAATTGAAAACAGGATCACTGAAAACCTACTAGCTCAATCTGAGGCGTTCAAAGAATCATTTCCCGGCACACGTGTACCTGCCTCACTACTACGACGAGTTCGCAGCGAACACTCTCGAACAATGGGATCAAGAAACGCGACCAAGCAGATTGAAGCTCCCAATTCAGCGACCGAAGTGATGCGTTTACTTTTAACTTCATTGCCAACAGACATCCGAGTGCGAGTTAGCTCCATCGATATCCGCAATGGGGATTTGGACCTAACATTTCAAGTCCAGCACTTCGTGGAAGCAGGTATCGTTGCAGAAGCACTGTCTCAAGGCGGCTTCGACGTTTCCCAGCCTGCCACCGCACAAAAAGACGCGAAGACGTTCGAGTCCACGATTCAAGCAAAATGGCGGAGGAACGTCTCAGCCAGCACTAACCAACCCAGTGAGGAGCCAGCCGTTCCCAACGTAGTCGAACCAAGCAAAACCTCGATCGGCGCACCAAACATCCCCACCTCTAGCAATGCCTCGCCTATCTCACGCCCCCAAACTGACACTCGGGAGGTCGATTCGAGATGACAGGAAAAAATGCTAAACGTCAGCGAAGACTGATTGCCGTCGCTCTCGTGATGATGGGAATTTACGCAATCATTGGCGTGATGGGGACGCAATCGAAACAGAAACGCTTGGACCAATCAGCCCGAGACTTGGATTCGATCTACACGATGCTAAATGATATCAATCACCTGAAAACCGTACCCAAGGTCGCTGCGTTGCGTCTCGACTCACCCGCCGAAGTCACCAACCGAATTTCAGCAGCAAGATCGACCGCCGGCCTGCCGGAATCCACCTTACTGCGTGAAGAGCCGACTGCACCGCAACGAATTGACCGATCTGATTTTGAACTTCGGTCCACAACGATTGACCTTGCTCCGGCGAGCCTGACCCAGATCATCGCTTTCTGTGAAAATCTCAGAGATGAGGATTCCGGTACTTTAGTGCGAGACCTGACACTCACCCAACCGAGACTTGAGACACAGCAAACTGGCCTTGAGACTTGGAAAGCAACTTTGGTCTTGACCCAAATGTTCTTTTCACCGACAAGTCCACAGGAATAGAGTATCTCACCAGTGGTATGCAGCTTTGCGGTGACGATACTCAAATACCCACGGTTTTCTGTCGTAACATCCTTCTGGCGATTCACGGATGAGGGCTAGACGCACCGCCTTATCAACACTCACCACCGCATCGCTGCTGGTGGGAATCGTCGGTTGCGCAGCATTCAATGATCAACATGATTCGCTCATAAAAATTGAATCGAGTCGGAATCTCGCTAAAGCTCAACGTTTAACTTTGGCTGGAGTTAACGCTTTGGAAAATGGCAAGCCAGAGTATGCAGCGGAAAAGCTACTCTCGGCAATCCGAGCAGATCCTCAGTACGGACCAGCCCACAACAACTTGGGTCTGTTGCAATTTGATGATGGCAAACTTTACCAGGCCGTTCTTTCATTTGAACGCGCTAGAGAATTGATGCCCTCGGATCCGGCCGTCTATTACAACTTGGGATTAGCGTTGGAAAAAGCGGGCCGGAAGAATCAAGCACTCGAACTCTACTGGCAAGCAGTCGAGCTTGATCCGACGGAACCGCACTTCCTTGGTAATCTCGTGCGTTTGAGACGCAGACTTGGTGAGGATGGGCCCGATGTGGTCGCACAGTTACAAGACTTGATGCTGATTGAAACACGGCCAGACTGGAGAGACTGGGCTTCTGAACAACTGGAGGTTACGCTCAACCCAAATCTGGACCGCGGCCCCGAGACACCGGAGTTTGGTGGTAGTGAATCCACAAACGGGCGTCTGAAGAACAAGAGTCAGAACGAACCTCAAACAACAATCATCGACCTCAGCCCGAATGCCAAAAAACTGAAATCCAGCAAACCTACCGAGCAATCGAAAACGGAGCCTGAGTTATTACCACCAGGAACCTTGGGCGAGTCAAGTCCTCGGTCGCATCTTCCTGATGACGATGTGAAGAAGCAGCAGAAACCGGACGAGACCTCCACTTCGTTCAGCAGGCCCATCCCCATCCGCAGCGAAGGCGCGTTCAATACCTTGCCGCAAAGCATCAGCGACTCAAAGGACGCCACCCTTGGGACGCTAACCGACAAGCAGGGCTTGTCAGACAGTGAAGGCTCATCCGTGCACATTCAGCCCCACGAATGACACCCTCGCATTAGACTGAGAAACAGTAATCATTCTCGCTCACTGACGTCTCGCGCATTAGTCGACAAAGCTTTTTGGCAACAAAAATATTGGGTTGATCCAATTTACTGTGGCAGTACTTTACGATCATTGATCGCAGACTGCACCTATTCTGATTCAGGCCGCTTCGGCACCGCTCCACCCGCTCTTTCATTGCCTGAAGTCTCCGCATCAAACCCTGACTTATCTCCTGCACGTTCTTGTTGCCTGGGCCTTCGGTTTCCGAGGCGGGAAATCATGCCTTCCATTTCTTGCCTCGACAAAAAACCATCTTGGTCGGTATCGATCTGCTGCAAGCGTCCTGCCATCTGTTCTGGCATTTCATCTGCACTCAGTTTGCCATCTCTATTTACGTCTCGCTGCTCAAACATACGGCCGAAAGCTTTCTTAGGGTCACGACTCTGCCCTCCTGCCGCTGCATTTCCTACGTTAGCTGATGCACTCTTTCCAATCGAGCGAGCAACTCTTGCTGCAACGGCACCCAACTCGTCTCGTGTTGCAAATCCATCTTCATTCTGATCAGCCAATTCAAAAAATCCTTGCAGACGCTCAGGAAGTTCTTTCATGCTGAGCTTGCCATCTCCATTCTCATCCATTTTCATGAGACTCGCGATCATCTCAGCTTCACGTTGGTTGCCTGAATTCCTAATCTCTGATTCTCCACTGCGATGTACAACAGAACTACCGTTTGAAGAATTTTCCAATCCACCACGACCGCCAGCCTGAGCAGCGCGGCGTCTCATCGCAGCGAAATCTGGACGCAGCTCATTACTTGTGAGTTGACATCCTTATTTTTGTCAATTGACTGCAGCGATCTACTCGCATTTGTAATTTCCGACTTTGAGATGACACCATCAGAGTTAAAATCCAATGCAATCAGCACGGGCAGTGAACGCAGCAGCAGCTCAGGACTTCGCCCCGCAAACCGACCGTCAAGCGGCATCTGGGGCTGCTGTGGCGACTGTGCCACGGCACCCCCGACGACCACAACCGAGCTTGCAAAAAAGGTTGAGAACGCAAAAAGAGCTTGTCGAGCAAGAAGGAAATGACGCATAGCACAGCCCCAAGTTGATGAGCAATCTAGTGTGTACATTCGACGCTGAGGTGAAACAACTCTCACCCGCTTCGGAACGTTGCCCGCTCACGAAGCTGTGAAATCGGCAAGTGCAAGAAAGCTGAACCTTGTTAACACGTACGACTTCCCGCGTACGACGCAGTCGTACTTACCAAACAGCTCAGTCCGGCTTATCCAATCTAACCCCGAGTCCACGACTCAGGTTTCGCTGGCTCCCGCATATTCTGTTGGGAACTCAACACTGAGAAGCTCCTCGCAAGAAGACTCGCCCAAAACGAAACGTTGCCCCCAATCCCAGCAGCATGGTGATCCGACGGCATCCCAGCCATTTCATGCAATTCAGAACCTACAAACTGAAATCACAGCAGTTCCATCACGGCGTTGCATGAACGCAACGTTTCACGAGTGCGTTGCTGATGTCTGACATAGCACTCATGACTAACGCAACACAGGACAGACATCGAACCATTCACGTTGTTGTTGCTGCATCCACTCGGACGCCTCATTCGGCCCCCACAGGCCTGTTTGATAGTGATGCAAGGAGGGCGCGGCAGGACTTTTCCAAGCAGCAATGATTGGATCAATGATTCCCCAAGCCAATTCCACCTCATCACTACGAGCAAACAAACTGGCATCTCCATTGAGTGCGTCGAGCAGCAGACGCTGGTACGCATCTGGCAATGACTTTCCGCCACTTGTTCCCTGAAAACTAAAATCGAGTGTGCTGGTACGTGTCCTCATCTCGGAATCTGGAACCTTGGTTTCAAAATGCATCTGAATGCCCTCTGCCGGCTGCACTTGAATGACAAGCCTATTTCCAATCGGTGCTTTTGGCATATCCTCAAATAGGATGTAGGGCACCTGCTTGAACTGAATAACAATCTGCGTCGTCCGGCAGGACATTCCTTTACCGCTTCGAAGATAGAAGGGCACCCCCTGCCATCGCCAATTATCACAATACAGCTTCAGAACAGCGAAAGTTTCTGTCGTACTTCCGACGGGCACACCTTCTTCATCGAGATAGCCGACATATTGCCCACGCACGGTATCGGAGGCAAAATCGCCGCCGGTCATTTTTCGCACCCCATGCAGAACCTTCACCTTCTCATCGCGTACGAGAGCGGCGTCATAACTTGCAGGTGGCTCCATCGCAGTGATCATCATTAGCTGCAGCAGATGATTTTGAAACATGTCTCGAAGGATTCCTGACGTGTCGTAATAGCCGGCTCGTCGTCCAATCACCACCTCTTCTGCGACCGTGACTTGGACATGGTCGACATAATTGCGATTCCAGACTGGCTCGAAAATACTGTTTGCAAAACGCAACGCAAAAATATTTTGCACCGTTTCCTTTCCGAGATAATGATCGATTCGATAAATCTGGTCTTCGCGAAAGGAGCTGTGAATTGACTGGTTCAATGCTTGAGCGGTTTTCAGATCAGTACCGAAAGGCTTTTCGATAATGACGCGTCGAAAGCCATTTGTATCATTGGAAAGTCCTGCATTTCCCAAATTTCGAATGGCCGTTTCGTACAACTGCGGCATGGTAGACAGGTAGTACACTCGCCCACACTCGGCACCCGGTGCGCCCGCCTCGTCAAGCTCAATGGAATCCAGAAAGTTACCCAGGGAAATGAAGTCATCCGGACTCGTGATATCACCGCGTTGGTAAAAAATATTTTTACTGAAGGCAGCCCATTTCCCAGCATCGAACGCATCCTCTGCGTACTGCGCCGTCGTTTCACGCAACGAATCTCGCCACTGCTGGTGCTCAAAGGCGCTTCTGGAAACGCCGATGATCCTCGAACCATCCGGCAATCGCCCTTTGACAAAGAGCTGATAAAGCGCAGGAATCAATTTCCGACTGGTCAAATCTCCGGAAGCACCAAAGATTACGATTGAATCAGCCATCTACCAAACCTTCAAAAAATACGTGTGTGACCTGACGCTCCTCTGCGTTGCTCAAGCTTACGTGAACGAGAGGTAACTGGGGAAGGGACGATACAACGCTGCACTCATCACGTTCGCTCAACATTCGCAAGAATGATAGGTGGACTACTCTTTCCAGCGGATTTCACCCTTGCGTTGGCGCACTCGCCACTTCTTCATGTATTGTTCTCGTCTCGCCTGACTATCGTGCTCGGCGCGATAATTGAATGTCACGCCTGTGATCCGGCGGAGATTTTCGAATGCCAACACACGTACCGACATGTCTGCTGAGTCAAGATTTTCCAACAACTGCAAATCACTGCCCGTTTCCAGTTGCTCATTGGTGTAACCCGTTAGCATCCGAAACAACTGCACCTCAGCTGCCGCATCCATTTTCTTTATCGCTTGCTGCACCTCCGACGCGGCCTCTGGGCCACTATTCACTCGAGCCAGCAAGGCCTCGTAATGCTGCGGCCAATACGCTCTCTGTTTTGGATCGCTGAAAACACCCGCTCCTCCAAAATAAACATCGGATTTTCCCAGCACAAGCAATGACCTTGCAGCCAGGTCAGCCACTTCCGAACGGCGGAATCCCAATAGTTCTCGCAATCCGATTTCCAGTGATGGCGCGTCATCAAGCATCGCCATTAAGTTCTGCCGCGCTGTCGTCGCAAGAACATCAGCATTCGGGGCCACCTCAGTTGCCCAATCAGGTACGGCACCGAGTGGTTCCAAACTGGGCTCCCCCTCACCGACCTGAGTCCACTGATTTTCAGATTCAATCACACTCGAAAGCCCTCCTATCTCTGCGGTCACGCTGCCATTAACAGCGATCAAATGGCGCACCGCTACATGAGTTTCTGCCAACAACGGATCAAGCCCCGGTTCGCGTTTGTGAGTTAACTCAATAGCAGCGATGGTGTCCGGGCTCGCTAACTGAAGCCTGCACTTTTCCTCACCCAGCTGAATTTGAACCGAAGCCTCTGGATTTCCGGCAGAGACCAACATACGCCCTGAGGTTAGCTGAACCGCAAGAGTTCCTGCGTCCTCAGTTAGCAACATGGCGGAAGACGGACCAACCATTGTGATCTCCGCATCGGGGATCGCCAGCTTGGCGCGAAAACCTGGGCCAACCACCAATGGCTGCTGCCCCCCGATTTCTGCGTCTTTTCCCAAACGCTGCCACTGACCTCCGGTTTCGACAGCGAGCAACATACCGTCGCTGATCACCTTCGCTGACTTAGACGCGGTGGTATCGTTTTCATCAGGCGTTTCCTGCTCCATCTCTTCTGGAGACGGAGTGACCACTCCAGGTGGTTTCGGCTCGGGTAGTTGCGGTGCGGGTGGTAGTGGCACAGGTGGTGTCGCAACCACAGGTGAACGATCCCCGGTTGAGTCTTCACTCGGCGTGGTGAGTAATGTGCTATCGTCAACAGCATCGCCCTGATTCATCTCCGAATTATCAACTTTGGCATCACCGCCGTCCTTCGCTTCGTCACCAGACGAAGTGGATTGCATTACCTCAGCAGCAGGTGTCTCAGCCGGTTCATTATCGGCCTCACTTCCCCCCGAACCAGAATCGCTGGGCTCTCCGACGCCAGCATCATTCTTCGCAACGTCGCTACCAATATTCGGCTCAGCATTCAGTTCGCCAGTATTTGCTTCATCATTTCCAACATCATCTGCGTCCTCATTTTCCAATGGGCTGGATTGTTCAGTTGTATTTTCAATGCCTGCCGTCGTGCCTGAGTCCATCAATGGCTGGAAGATTTGCGTCAATGCGTACAACAGCACTGCTGTCAGGCCTAGCGTGACCAACCACGGTGTTATTCGTGAGGAGCGAATCTGCCCACCATAAACGCCACTATTGGATTGAGGATTGAGTGGCCGAGAACCAGCGATCGCTGGCCCCTTCTTCGCTGCCTGATCATCAGCCAACTCTCGCTGCCTAAGTCTCGCAGGGGCGGCCATCACACCCGAATCCCCAACGCCGACGGGTCTCACGGGCTCCTGCGAAGGTGGTGGTGGCACCTCCGACGACAAGACTTGGCTCGACGGAGCATCAAAACTGTTGACGGGTTCTGGAATGGCGAGTGCGGAAAAGCTGCCAGTCTTGTTCTCAGTGCCTCTCTTTTCACCGGGCAACTGATAAATTCGATCACGTAGCACTACCGGCACACTCGCAGGATTTTCTAACACCATGGTGAGGATTTGGTGGCAAGCAGCGGCCTCCGCAAGGTGCGGATCGGAATCAAGACAAGCACGCTCAACCTCAGCCACCTGCTCTACCGGCAGCGTACTATCCAAGTATTCACAGATGACATTCGCTTCCTCAACTGGCCCGCGTGCCAGCGGTGAGGGCGCGGGCAGGTCGGCTTGCGTCAGTAGACCACGAATCCGCTGCACCATCTGCGTTGCAAAGCCACTTTCTGCAAGCTTGTTCTTCAGTAATTCCGCATCTTGGGGATCCAATGTGTTATCGAGATACGCCAGCAAAGTTCGCAGTGTAAGTCTCATCAGACTGATCCAGGCAACTTGGAAATTTCAAAAACGATTGGGACAACACCATCCCGTCACTTGGTTAGTGACAATCAGTCTTTGCAGCCGTACAAGAATCTTGCAAAACGAGCAAGTTTTCTCGATTCAATCATGCTTTTGCTTCCCACAAAACCCCAATCAAAGGACGATCAATACCATTTCGAGCTACTCAAGAGGGTAGGATGTGGCCGTGGCCATTCGCTTTTTTTCAACTCTCGCCCATCGGAATCGACTTTGACCCTCCATTCCTGCCGACACCCCCGCCGAATCTGGAAACTGACAAAGCAAGCGACAAATCTAAACTTGCTTTTCTCGATGTGCATTGCTTTCTGGACTGCCAGCCCAATCTCTCATTTCTGCCCCACTGTGACGGGGCAGTCCCCTCCGCTGATCCCACCAGTCGCTTTTGGCGAGTTAGATTCTCGTGGCATCCAAGGATCCTTGATCATTGCGGGCGGTGGCAACCCCGCCCCGATCATCAAGGATCGCTTCATTGCATTAGCGGGTAAGCCGAAAGCCAACTTGGTCATCATCCCGACTGCCAGCTTGAGTGCTGATGACGCAGACAAAGATCATGCCGCGGCATGGCGAGACGCAAACCTATCTACGATCACGATCCTTCACACACGGGAACGCAGAAAAGCAAATGATCCTGCGTTCGTTGCCCCCTTAAAATCGGCATCAGCCGTCTGGCTCTCGGGCGGCAGCCAAACGCGTTTGTCAGATGCTTATGTCGGCACACTTGTTGAAACAGAACTGCATGCCCTGCTAGCACGCGGTGGTGTAATCGGTGGCACCTCTGCCGGCGCTGCCATCATGTCACGCGATATGATTGCCAGCGGCAAGAATGACCCCCAGATGGGGACAGGCTTTGGACTCCTTCCTCACAGCATCATCGACCAACACTTCCTGGCCAGAAGCAGACAATCACGATCGCTCAAAGCCGTGAAAGAGCATCCAGGTCGATTTGGACTAGGGATCGACGAGAGCACTGCACTGGAAGTTAGTGGAAGACGAATGCGAGTCCTTGGAAATTCTACGGTCACCGTAACGCTTGGTGCCTCACCGAACCGCAAGGCAATGACGACCGCATTTGCTGCCGACACCATCATTGATCTTACCAGCCTGAGACGAGCTGCTATCGCCCGAGCTGGTCCACAATTCCCGCCCCCCAAAACATCACCCCCGATCGTTACCACGGGAGCCTTGCTGATCATTGGCGGAGGTGGCGTCACCCAAAATATGATTAACAGCTTTGTCGAATCCGCCGGTGGCAAGCAGGCTCACCTGGTAGTGCTGCCTACCGCCGTCGATGATGCAGCAGCCAGACAAAGTGGAATCCCATCGTTCCTCAGAGGGCAAAGTGTCAAGAGTATCACAGTCCTGCCACAACGTTGGCGCGATGAAGTCAATGGCTCTGTTTTCAAAGAAGCACTTAAGAAAGCAACCGGTATCTGGTTCGGTGGCGGACGCCAATGGCGGTTCGTTGATGCTTACGAAAACACCCATGCAGTTGAACTTTTCAACGCTGTGTTGGAACGCGGGGGAATCATCGCAGGGAGTTCAGCGGGAGCATCGATTCAAGCCGAGTACATGGTGCGGGGAGACCCACTGGGCAATCAGGTCGTCATGGCAGAAGGCTATGAACACGGTTTGGGGTTCCTCAAGGGCGTTGCCATCGATCAACACCTAACCCAACGCGGGCGACTGAAGGACTTACGCACCGTGGTCAAACGTTTTCCCCAATTGCTGGGCATCGGACTCGATGAAAGCACTGGGATCTTGGTCAGCAAGTCGAGAGCGCAGGTACTCGGGAAAAATGCAGTATTTTTTCTCGACTCCGCCTCAGATAGCGAGTCGCGTCTCATCGAAGGGCAGATTTACGACCTTGAAAAACGCGAGGTCATCAGGCCAGTCGAGGATACCGACACCCGATGACGACCATCAAAGCCGCTGCGAATCGGCCCCTGCCCATACAAACGAACCAACCTGCCCTCTGCCGTGGCTCATATGCAGAGAAAAGCCTTGCAAAGGTCCACCACACGGATGAATCTTGGTGTTGGTATGAACACCTTTTTGGTTTGCTTGACCCGATCGGGTCTCCAGCGGTAAGCAATGATCACAATCACATTCTCCTCCACCTCGAACGCCGATGTTCCGGCAGTCTTACAAGTCGCCGGCCGACTTGATTCGCAAGCCTCCGTCACGTTACTTGGATCAGTACAGAAACTGATCGAGGCAAAAAAGCACGAAATCATTATGGATTTCGAGAAACTCGAGGCCGTATCCAGCGAGGGCTTGGCTGCCTTGGTTCAATCCAAAAGCAGGTTGAGAAAACTCAATGGTTCCCTGCGACTCGCAAACGTTCATGGGCCGACACTCGAGGTATTCCAGTTGGTGCATTTTGATCGCCTCTTCGAGTTGCATCCCAACATCGAAGCAGCGGTCGAGCAGTTTACGACAGACCGCAAAAATGCCAGTGACCAGCCAGATGACGAACGAAACGACGGCTGATCCGCACTTTCGGAAAACTGCTTCGCGTCCGCCGATCAGTTGGTGCATCAAATGCTAGCCCGGACTCAAACTGTCGACACGTACTGATGCACCTGCGGATAGGTACAAACGAGGCAGCGGCAACTCACAAGCACTCATCTTCCAAGCCCCCCAGATACCCGACCCATTGGGCAGGAGCCACGGCGCAACCGACCGTGTGGCACGAGACACTGTCTGAAATCGCGGCAAGACGGAGCTTTGCACGAGGGGGCCAGAGCGGACTACGGCGGCGGGCTGAACGCCCGCAACGCCGCGTGTGTGCAAAAAAGAAGTGAGGGTGCAGGGGCTCGAACCCTGGACCTACGGATTAAAAGTCCGTTGCTCTACCGACTGAGCTACACCCTCGGGAAGATGTAAAACCACCTCCCTTTGAACCGCGGCCATCATGCCGAAACAACGACAGCGCGGAATTCAAACGGAGCGGACAGGATTTGAACCTGCGGAGCCGGTTGCCCGGCTCACCGATTTAGCAAACCGGCGCTTTCGACCACTCAGCCACCGCTCCTTGCATCGGTTAGGTCGAGCAGGTGAAACATCGCTTGGAAAGCGATCTCTTCACACACTCAACGGTCGTGATTGTGCTGCAAACTCGCAGTTCACGCAACCCTCTGTTTATCGCCTCCCTGAAACTTCCACATTAAGCGATTTTCACGGGTTTTTATGCATATCTGAACGCAAGGATCTGAATTTGCCCCAACAATCAGAAATTGGCCTCCGTAAAAAATGGACACATCAAAGGGGGAACACGTTCACACCATCAAGTTTCCCAAGGGTGTACACTGCTGCCAACGGAGCCGAGTCATTGAGTAAAATATCACAGAATCCAGAAGCCGGCGGCGATTGGAGCCAAGATGCGCCCGCCCCTGATCATCAGTGTGCTCCAACCACCGAAACTGGCGAACCTCGCAACACGACTCCGCCGGGCAATCCGCGACCTGAAGCAGTGAGCCAACCAGCCATACTCACCGAGGTAACCCGCAAGGCAATGGCCACAGAATTTGCGATTCTGCTGCCACCCCAAAGCTTGGATGCAGTCGAATTAGCTGTCACCACTCTGGAAAGACTTGATCAAATTGAGCAAACCCTGACCATTTATGACAATGGCAGTGAGGTCTCTCAAATCAACCGCACTGCCGGCCAGGGCCCCGCACCCGCTTCAAAGTCCACCTTTCAGCTCATCGAGCGGGCTCAAAGATGGAGTCAACGGACCCGAGGCGCTTTTGACATCACCGCAGGTCCCCTCGTAAAAGCGTGGGGATTCACCGAACGAAGCGGCCGCAAGCCGTCCACTGACGAGGTAGAAGCCGCCTTAGCGAAAGTAGGCTACCACCATCTGCACCTGAATCGAGAACATCAAACGGTTCAGTTTGACTTACCCGAAATGTCGATCAACCTCGGCGGAATCGGGAAGGGTGACGCTCTGGATCAAATCGCAGATGAACTGCGTCGTGGGGGGTTAAACGATTTTCTTCTGCACGGTGGCAGCAGCAGCGTGCTGGCAGCAGGTGATCAAACAGCCAACAGCGGCTTGGGATGGGCGATAGGCATTGCCCATCCCACAAAACCCAAGCGAAGACTCGCTGGAGTCCGACTGCGAAATCAAGCCCTTGCCACCAGTGGCTCCGGCAAACAATTCTTTCACCACCGCGGCAAGCGATACGGTCACGTCATCGACCCGAGAACGGGCTTTCCTGCCGGGGACCTTGCATCACTAACGGTGATCACGGACTCAGCTGCCGACGCCGATGCCTGCGGCACGGGCCTCTTTGTCGCCGGCACCAATGAGATTGAAACACTCAGTGGTGAGCCTTGGTTCCCGCATGCTGTCCTGATTCGAAGCGGGAAGCGGCAAGACGAGGTTGCAATCAACAGCCTTGGTGAAATCGAATGGGCAGACCCGCCCGCTGAGCAAAACGCGGAATAAACGGCCCTATCAGCGGCAATAAGAGCAAAGATGCAAGACGGCGCACGCTGAGGCCCTGCATTCTGCCAGCCAATGCATTGCCAGCCACAAGTGTGTTTCATGCCCCTGTTACTGACAACGCGTGATCGATCTGGACTTGGATGCGGAAACCCACTACAAGCCAACGCAGAGTTCGGTTTCTCATCCACACGGATGAGGATCCCTTACTCAGTCCAGCCCGACACCGGGCTGGAAACTTGAACTGGCCCCTGCGATCAAGAGTGATCAGGACTCGTGCAGCAAAATGAACGTTAATTTCTTTGAATGGATTCGCGAGGGTGTTCGAAAATCCGTCTTGCTGGGCGTCAGTGATGCCATCGAGCAGATTGGTGCGCCCAACGATTCGGAAAAATTGCACCCCAACCTTTCCGCAATGCTGCAAGAAACACCGAAGCCTAAAAAAAGCCGAGCAAGCGGCGGTCGAAAGAGGCTCGGAAAGTCACTCAAAGACATGGAAGCCATTTCCACTGAAGAAAAGTGACCGTTCGGCTTCTGAAAGCGAACGCAAGTTGTCACCTGGCCGCAACGAACACTCAGCCAACTGTCGGTAGAACCAAGACCACAGTCGTCGGTCCACCGACTGCCGAATCAATTCTCAACTTTCCGGATATCAATTCCGCTCGACAATGCATGGCACGAATCCCAAAGTGGTCACTGGGAACTCGACTTAGCTCAAAGCCTGTGCCATTGTCGAAAATCGAAACTTCAAGTGCCCGCTCCAGCCTACGCCCGCTGACCAGCACCTCTGTCGCCTTCCCATGCTGACACGCATTTCGGATCGCCTCTAACACAATGCGATAGAAGGCGCATGCAACGGGGTCGCTAACCTGGCTGAAAGCAGGATCGAGTTCCCAATCCACGCGGTTGCTCCATTCAGGAAACAGCCGATGAAGTGTGTCAATGACCGCCGCCTGCCAATCATGATGATCCAAGTCAGGCGGGTAGACCTCCGTCAGTAGTCTGCGACTAGCCTGCATCGCTTCGTCCAGCCATTTTGAAAGCTGAGCGAGAGCGGGAGCGAGGTCGCTTTCATTCACTGGCACGCGAGCCTGCTGACCTCTCAATGCCAGCTTATCTTGAAGATTGGCGACCGTGGAAGAAGCGACGAAGAGGAGCGGAATCACTCCATCATGCAATTCGTTGCCGAGTTGGGCACGTTCAAGCTCAACCAACTCGACTGCTAATTTCCTGTCATCGGACATCACAGCACTCCGCGATGCGTCACAGCATGGTCAGCCATTCGAAACAAATTCGACTGCGTTGCAGACAGTCTCTGTCGATAGCTGGATAGCAAGGCAAACCAGCTGACTCCCTCTACTGACAACAGAGACTCCAAATCAGGAATCCTTCCACAGCAATGGATCTTGCGCAAGACACCATTCAGCAGATAAGGATCAACCGAACCACTTCTTCTTATCGAAGCTGGCGAGCCCTTTCTCTTCTGCACCCTGAATATCGAACAATTTGTTCAACTTGGTGATTTTGAACACTTCAAGTACGTTTGGCGAAACTTCGCAAAACTTCAGAGTGACTTCCTTTGCTTTGCAACCCTTATTGAGCATCACCAATTTGGTGATCATCGCAGACGACATGAAGGTCACACCGCGAAAGTTCAAAAGCAACTTTTTGTGGATCGCTTGGGGAACTGCGTCCTGCAATTCTTTACCCACCTGCTCGATCCTTTGGCTATCGAGAATCTTGCTATCGGTAAAACCGACTACAA
>JBPCVE010000349.1:0-2621 GCA_051010795.1 Rubripirellula sp. | reverse complement strand
GGTTTCCTCGGTGCGATCATCACAAGACACCTCACCCGATAAGAATATGGCAGTCTTCAGCGGTGCGAAGTAACGCTGCCACCCAGATCCACTGGCCGATTAAACGAGCGTCTGCCCATCATCATCTGAATCTTCTTGGCCACCAAAATCGCTGGCCCGGGGTTCCGACCGCACCGCGGCCCGCAGCATAGGCAACCGGGACTCTCAAGGTACTCTGAGATCACAACCGATACCGAATCAGATCCTGAGCCTCCAAAACATGGTACCGAGCACAATTGTCGGCCACGCCCCCACAATTGCTGGCACCACCACCCCGAAAAACCCAACACGTGTTACGGCAGTGCGATTAATAGGCAACGAAGGAAAAATCCGGAGTCTCGCTGCGCAGCAGGAATCAGTGCATCACACTAAGCGATCCACTAGACTCTATGGCTCCGATTTGCATATCGATGCTTAACCAGCGTCAATCCTCAACATCGCTTGATCCATGTATTCCGCATTTCTCCCCACCTCTGCGCTCCTCGCCCGCCTAAAAACAAAACACCAAAGCAAGCAAGAGCGTCGAAGACGCTTACAGCTTGAATTTCTCGAGGATCGCAGGTTACTTGCGTGGGACTTTGGGGATGCTCCTGCGCCTTACCCAACTTCTCTTGCAGATGACGGTGCTCGTCATACCGACACCGGCCCTACTTTGGGGTTCACTCGCGATAGCGAAACAGACGGTACACCGTCAGCGGCAGCAGATGGCGATGGTGCAGATGAAGATGGTGTTGTGTTCGGCACTATTCAGGTCGGTCAAATCGATGCAACAGTATCGGTGAACGTTCAAAATGCACCGCAAGGAGCGAAGCTCGATGCGTGGATTGACTTTAACGGAGATGGCAGCTGGAGCGGTCCTTGGGAACAGATCGCTGACAGCATTTCCGTAAGCAATGGTGATACCAATATTCACTTTGATGTGCCCGCTTCGGCGAATCCTGGAACCACATACGCACGATTTCGTCTTAGCACAGATGGCATGCTAGGCTCAGGTGGACAAGCTGATGACGGTGAAGTTGAGGATTATCAAGTTACGGTCGAGACTGCTAACATCACCACTGCGATCTTTGGTGACGCTATCCAGAGTTTTGGTACATCCAATGGGATCGATGTTGCCTTAGGTGATCTCGATGGTGATGGTGATTTGGACGCCTTTGTCGCGAACGAAGCATCCCCCGACAAAATTTGGCTGAACGACTCAAACGGGATTTTCGTTGACAGTGGACAAGCTTTGGGTGGCAACAGTTCTTCCAGTGTCGCTTTAGGTGACCTGGATGCCGATGGTGACATAGATGCGTTTTCCTCTGCAAACATATGGATAAATGACGGAAATGGATCATTCACTGGGCATTCCGGTCCGCTCTCCATAAGCACATGGGATGTCGCCTTAGGTGACTTGGATGGGGACGGAGATCTGGACGCGATTCTTGGCACCAGAATCGAGGATGCTGGCCCCGTGCAAATTTGGATGAATGACGGGTTGGGTAACTTTACAAATACCGGGCAAACACTCGGCGCAATTCTGGACATCCCGCGTGGGGTTGCCCTCGGTGATTTAGACAACGATGGTGACCTTGATGCAATGATCGCCAATGCCTCCGCAGCGCCCGATACTGTACTACTCAATGACGGTCATGGTTTCTTTGTTAATAGCGGGCAAACGCTCGGAAATCATGACAGCGACGGCGTTTCCCTGGGCGACCTCGATAATGATGGCGACCTCGATGCAATTACGGCAGTTGCTGGAGACAGTAACAACGCTAACCGAGTGTGGTTTAACAATGGCAGTGGTGTGTTCACCGACAGCGGTCAATCACTTGGTGCCATGGACACCCGGTACATCGCTTTAGCTGATATCGACGGCGACGGTGACCTGGATGGATTTGCAGCTAATGAATCCGCCAACTCACAGGTTGGCAGCAACCTTTGGCTTAATGATGGCAACGGTGTCTTTACAAAAACAGCTGAATCGCTCGCCGCCGCCAATTCGATCAGTCAGGTGGCTGCAATCGGGGATCTCGACAGCGATGGGGATCTTGATGTTTTTGTGACCCGTTACGGAACCAACCATGCGGATGCAACCTACTTTAGCAATACCATTCCCACCTTGGATGTGCTGGACGATGTGACGATTGATGAGGATGCAGCTCAGCAAACCGTCAATTTTGAAGGCATTGATGCTGGTGGCAGCGAATCTCAAATGATGCTTGTGACAGCATCAAGCGATGATCCATTGCTCATTCCGCATCCGATGGTCACCTACACTTCACCCGAAAGTACTGGGAGTCTCACATTTACTCCAGTCGCAGATCAAAGTGGCACCGCGACGATCACGGTCACCGTAGAAGATGCTGGTCCCGATGGCGAGTTGGGCACAGGCACCTTTGAATCAGCCGTCAATTACAACACAGGTCAAGTCGGTCGAGACATGGTCTTTGCCGATTTGAATACCGACGGCAATTTGGACGCGATCGTCACTGCTGACAACGGCACTACCGTTGCGGTTCTGCTTGGTCAGGGACAAGGCACATTTGGCGAACCGACCAACTTCTCAGCGGGAGACCGTCCCTATGCACTAACGC
>JBPCVE010000348.1:0-4659 GCA_051010795.1 Rubripirellula sp. | reverse complement strand
CTCAGTTTTTTCGCTCCTCTCAACTCAAGATGCAACTAGCCAAGACGAACTGAGACTGTGGAAGAATTACGATCGTTATCGGTACCTTCCGCGTCTGCCGAAGCTGAACGAAAGTCCGCAGCCACTTCCTGACGCCGCACGAGATGTAACGGGTGATGACCAAGTCGTTGTTCAGGAATTACTAGGTTTAATTTTTCTTGATAACGATGAGAACGTCGTGGAGAATGCGGGCGATCAACTTGGAGTTGCAATCAGCTTTGACCAACCTTCCCGCGTCGCGAACACGAAGGCATTTCGCAAGATCGCAGAATCTTACCTTGGCAGTCCTGTCAGCCAACTAAGTCTCAATGAGCTCATTCGAGACCTTATCCTTCTGTACCGAAAATACGACCGCCCCGTCGTGGACATCAGCGTTCCTGTTCAAGACGTAACGGATGGAACGATTCAGATCCTTGTACGTGAAGGAAAAATTGGTCGGGCCTGCGTACAGGGTGCTTGCTACTTCGATAACCAAATGCTGGCAAATCAACTATTCCTTCGCCCCGGCCAGTCGATCTCTGAGAAACAACTGAACGACGAAGTACGGTGGCTGTACCGTAACCCATTCCGAACCATTGACCTGGAACTAACCCCGGGCGAAAATGCCGGCGAGACGGATGTGATCTTTAATGTCCGCGATGAGCGACCGGTCCGAATCTACTCAGGCTACGAGGACACCGGCAATCAGGCACTTGGGTTAGAGAGAACCTTCTACGGAATTAACTGGTATAACGCATTCTGCAAAGATGATTACATTGGCTACCAGTACACGGCGAGCAGCGACTTTGAATCATTAGAGGCACACTCGGCGTTCTACTCCAAAGCACTCCACAACCGCGACATACTAAGCACCTATGCCAGCTATGCCGAATTTGAATCCCCACTCGTAGGGATCAACAACCGCGGTAGAACGTGGCAAATCCTGAACCGGTGGTATCGCGAACTAGTTGTCACAGATACCTGCGAAAAATCAATCACGGCAGGGTTTGATATCAAGGAGACCAACAACAACCTGGACCAAGGCGGTATCTCAGTATTCAACTCCAACGCGCAAGTCCTGCAGTTCATGTTGGGTTACCTTGAACGGCGTGAATGCAACAACGGACGCTTTGCCTATGGAATTGACGGCTTCTTCAGCCCGGGTGACTGGTTGCCAGAGAATAACGACGCCGCATTTCAGGAGGTCCGAGCATTTGCAACCGCAAATTATGCCTATGCCCGTGCCTGGTCCGAACGCATCATTGAGCTTCCATGGTGCTTCGAACTCACCGCCCGCTTAACCGGCCAATTATCCGAAGCAAACCTGCTACCGACCGAGCAACTCGGACTTGGTGGCTACAATTCAATCCGTGGCTACGATTTGTTTTCCGTCGTCGGCGACTCAGGCTACTTTGCGAATATCGAACTCTGGTCGCCAAGCATGTGCCTGTGGGGAGGTCAACTTCGATCCTTGACATTCCTTGATGCCGGGCAAGCCTTCAATCACACACTGCTACCCGATGAAGCAAGCAGTATCAACATGCAGGGCACTGGCCTCGGTTTCCGGTACGACATTGCCCCAACGTTCTCGGTACGATGCGACTACGCCTGGCAATTAAGTAGGCTTCCAGCTGTCTACCAACAGCCACCCAGCCGAATTCACTTGGGTTTATTAATCAGTTATTGATTGCCCCAGGGCAGATTCAATCACAGAAAATCCTGCATGCAACCTAGCACAATGCAATATCGTTCGGCAAAAAAACTGAGTGACTTGATGCCGCTCAAAAAACGCTCCCCCAGCATTCGCTCCCTGCCAATGAATGGAAGTGCATGTGAATGAAGTGCGCGAAGCCATAAGAAAGGCGGTGTCCTAACAAGTTACTATGGAGCTGATTGATGGCCACTGACAAGACCCATCAAGGTCCAAAATGCCGGCCAAGAAGCCGACAGCAAAGACGGAGAAAAAAGCTAGTATAATCATGAGATAAACCTTCACGTGCTAAAGAGGAAATGTGCCGGCAATGAAGAAGCCTGCTTCTAATTTTCAGATTTCCAATGGGTTCCTTCAGCCTTTTTCTGCAGTGGAAGGAATAGATTGATCTGGACGGGCGAGCGCCAACACGCCCAGCTCTGCGCACAAACGAATATCTTGCAAAATGCTGGACTTGATAGTGCGTACCGCGAAGTCAGTCCGATCATTCGCGTTAGTCTTACGAATGACGCGTTGAACATGCTCCTTCACCGTCGCAATGGAAACATTCGAAGAAAACGCTATTTCTTTATTGCTCAACCCAAGTGCCAAGTAACTTAGCACCTGACTTTCGCGTGGGGTGAGAGGAAATCCAGCAGGCAACGCAGAAAAAGCGATTCGTCAGCCATCATGCTGACCAACTGGCTACACAACGCGTTAACCGGAGCATTTTTCATCAAGTAGCCCGTGGCGTTCAACACAGAAGCCCGAGCAATAAAAGTTGGATTGTCATGCGCAGTCAAAATAACTGCCGAGACAGCTGGGCAGTGCCGCTGAATATGCTCGAGAAGATCAAAGCCCCTATTTTTTACAAGCGGCAGATCAAGCAGTACCAACTCAATTTCCTCGTCTCTCAGACAAGACTTGGCTTCCAAAACGTAGACACATCGGCACACACGTGAAAATCTGGTTTATCTAGGACCCGGCGTGCCCCAATCCGCGACACCTCGTGCTCATCGACGCGCAGTACTTTCCACAACATGCCAACCCCCGTGATGAGACAACTTTGAACGAATAGCAAACAAGAAAAAATTGATAGACCAGAAACAGCAGACTCGCGAACAGAAACCTCAATGCTTACGACCAGAGCACTGAGCATTTGGCATCACAAAAGAAGCCAACAAACCCTCACCTCATTGCTGCCCTCAATCATGCCAAGGACGCTCCGGTGCGTTGCGGGCTTCCCAGTTGAGCCAATGACGGATCATTTGCATTTAGACGAGAAACAACATTAACCAGGGCGAAGCATTACGAACGCTTGTAAATCAGAAACAGTGACCCAGGCTCAACGCTTAACGCCTCTGTGATAAGTCCCAAAGCCGGTGCAGATGACTCGGATCTTGTTTTCCTTTGATTCATCCCAAACGTAGACAAAGGGACTTTTGCGCGGCTTTGAAACTGGCTTGAGGGTTCGTTGATTCGGGCTGGCAGAAGTGCTGACCAACTGCACCGATGGAACCACAGTTGATTTGTCATCCTGATCACCAGTGGAACCCACGGGACGAAGAGAAATCTTGCCCTGCCGAAGCAACTCATCAGCAGACATCGCCTCACCGCGAGAATTGGTCCACATCTTTACCTTAGGTGAGTACACCCACTTCTCTTTGAAATCAACGAGGAAGCGAGACTTCGCTGCAGCCTTGGCACTACCCTGAACCTTGCTCACGTATGAATGGCGATCCTCGGCTTTTACCTCCGCACAGAAAAGACCGGCGAGACCAAGTACACAGAGGGCAGCGGGGAAGATACGGTGAGTCATGAGATGCTCCTTTAAGAGTTGGCTGAGAAGTGATCTCGCTTTAGAGCAACAAGCATGCCAAAACCCAAATCATGGTATTTATTACATCCACTTACTTCAAATGTAAACCAAAGGGTTACACCCTAGGGTAGCATCGGCTTACAGAAGTGTAACTAACGGCAGTACAAATAACACTTATTCGTCGAAAAGGTGCATTTACTACAGCCACCCGCGGTGATTCACGCCAACGAAGCCACAAAATCCTTCGTTACCCCCTCATCCCCAAGCCTGAATGCGAATGGAACTGGGCCACAGAGCAGAATTGAGTGAAATGGGGTACATCTTGCGACGAGCCCCGAGCAGTGCGAGAAAGAACACCTCACCGCCAGCAGCAAGAAATCCAATCAACCGGTATCTACGCCCCAACTGACTGGGTTGGTGATCCACCGCCTGTCATCCCGCTGGACTGGCCCGCTGGACTGGCTATTGATGCACAGCAAAACAACTCGCTCAATCGCCTATAAATCTTGCGTTGTTCATGCTGAAACGCTTGATACAAGATTCCCTGGACATGAGTCTCACTGCAGACAGTTCCGGCAGGAACATCACGATAACCAAGATCGACACAAATGGCTTTTCAGCGGTCTCGAGCATCCAAATTAATTGCTGAAGATGAGATCCATCATGCCTTTTTCAACTCCCTGCCCCGCACTCGAAACGCTTCCTTCTCATTCACACCTCAAAATGTAATTCCACCACGGAATTCTTCTTTTTGCGTCGTCTCAATCAAACTTTTCTCGACCAGTGAAAAAATCGGATGCAGGCCAGCAAAAACTTCGCGGATTGCATCTGTCGTGTCAGCAATGTCTTGGGCGACGCAGACACAACCAGAGCTATCGCTGGCCCAATCGCTGTTGCGTTCTACGGATACCAATCCCCCAGTTCTGAACCGTTGTCAGGACGCATGCTGAAGAACCTGAACCGCTACGATCCACTTTATGAAATCCGACTGTGAGCGTTGCGATTGAAACCGAAGGAGACCGTAACGAATAGCCGCGATTGCAAACCTCCAATCAACCGGTACGAAACTTCGTGAGCGGGGTTAACTGTGTTACCATGCACGCGGATGGTAGCCATTCCCACACCCTCTCAC